>JAPLEI010000139.1 GCA_026391195.1 Bacteroidota bacterium
TAACCCTCAAAATCTAAAACATACTACTTCCGACAATTTAGATTTACGGTATGAATATTATTCCGGAAATGCCGATCAAATTTTGTTGGGCGTATTTTACAAATCTTTAAATAACCCAATTGAAATTGGTGCTTATAAGCCGCAGGGAGTAAATAATTTGTATTTGTCACCACTAAATAGTGCCTCTGCCAACAACTATGGTTTTGAAGCCGTTTTTACCAAATATTTTGGCGTTTTTGGGGTTTCTGCCAATTATACCTATACCCAATCTAAAATTACAAGAGATAGTATGATTTATTCATCCTCTCCTTCTAAATATGTTTCAGAAACTCGGCCTTTACAAGGTCAATCCAATCACATTGGAAATATCTCCTTGATATACAAAAATCCAAAAATTGGATTAGATGTTCAGGTTGCAGGAGTTTACACTGGGGAGCGAATAGTATTTGTTAGTCCTTATTACAATCTCCACTATTGGCAATCACCAATCATGCAGTTGGATATTTCATTTGAGAAGCGTTTTGCTAAAAAATTCTCTTTCTATGGAAAGTTGAATAACCTAACCAATTCGCCTTATGAATTATCTCTTAAGCAGCCTTATAATGAATATTTAAAATCAAGTGGATCTAGACCACTTTCACTGCAAGACAAACCTGATGATAGAATCATTGTTCAAAGAGATTATTATAAGGTTTCCCTGTTATTTGGACTTCGGTATAAATTATAATATTAACTTATTTTATGAATATGAAATCGATTAAAATTTTCTTCAGTTTTTGTTTTCTAGTTTTTTTAGGCAGTGCTTGTAAAAAGACGGATGAAGTTAAAGACCTATCTGCTGCATTGGTATATGTAGCTGCGCCTATTAGTGAAACAACCTGTTTAAATGGTGCCATAAAGGGTACTATGCTCGCCGGAAAAACTTATTCTGTATGTGGGGATGTTTTCGTTAATTCCGGAGATACACTCACCATTCAGGAAGGAGTAACCGTTAATTTTACCGGCACTGGTGGTGTTCCCTGTGGATTGGGAGTGAAGGGAACGCTTTTGTGTTTAGGCACTAAAGAAAAGCCCATTTGGTTAACCTATCCTGGTGTTACTAGAACTGATGCTCTTGGTTCAGATCCTAATCTGGATCCTGCTTTGAAGGGTAAATGGACAGGTGTAATTGGAGCAACTACTTGTCCGCTAATGGTAGTGAAGTGGACGCATATTGATTTTGGTGGAGCTACCATTACTACAGCTATGAAGAGTTTTACTGGCGGTTCTAGTCCTTATTCTATTTATTTTGCTAATCCAGCCGGCGTATTCATCTTAGAAGATTCTTGGTTATATGGCAGTGTTGATGATCCATTCCGAATCGAAAAATGTGGATACACTGGTGGAGAGGCTATGAATTCTAAAGCGGGCACCATTGGCAACTTTGCTTATAACTTGTGTATTGGAATGGCTACTAACGGCCCTAAAATGTCGAATGTAAATGTTTTACCTGGTTTTCCAGCCACCAATGTTAACTGTTATAATAACACCATTATTAATAGTGGATATAGAAGACTTGCAGCGGGTAGAGGAGGTTCTATCAATTTTGAAGAAGGTTCAGGGGGCTTAGCCTATAATAATTTAATCGTGAACTGTAAGTTTGGATTGCGGATTGTTCAAACACCCATTGCTGATACGGCTAATATTCGGTATGGTTATAATTGGTATTACGCAGATTCAATTAATGTGGCCAGTCAATTTATTCCATCTTTGGCTGTTAGTACCTGTATTAGTCAGCCCCAGGAAACCGATATTCCTAAGCCCTCTACCTATTTGCCTACAGGTTGGAAGGTAGGTGATGTATATGCAGCACCAAGCAGTGTTGTAGGATTAAATAATCCGCAGTTTGCAAATGCACCCGTTCCTTTGCCAGCTGGATTACAGTTAAGAGATATTGCCGTAGTAGGTAATTTTGATTTCCGTTTGAAGTCAACATCTCCTTGCATTGGTTCTGGTTTTATAGGATTTTCTCCCCGATTGGATGTGCCGGTTGATGCTAAATATGGTTCTAGCGAAATCACACCACCCGGAAAAGATATGGGATGTTATCAAAGCAATGGAAGAGGTAACGTGCATTAATGCCATTATACGCAGGTGAACGTTAGATTGCTTTCTGTATATATTGTTTGTTTATTACTTTTTTTCGAGGCATCCGCCCAAAAAAGTAATTTAACACATATTGTTTTTACCTCCGATTTGCATTTCGGTTTGAATAGGAATTCATTCAGGGGAAATTCGCAGGTTACTTCTTATGCAGTAAATACTGATATGCTTAAAGCAATGGCTGGTTTAGTAAACAGCCAATTGCCTACAGATGGAAAAATAGGATCTGGCGAAAAAGTAACATCCATATCTGCGCTAATAATTGCGGGAGATATTGTAAATCGACAGGAAATCGGTATTCAGTCGGCCCGAAAATCCTGGGATGAATTTGCTTCTCTGTATTTAAGTAAAAATCTATTTCCCACTCAAAAAAAGCAGCCACAGATTTTTTTACTTCCGGGTAACCATGATGTTAGTAATATGGTTGGATACCATAAACCAATGGACCCACTTTTAGACACAAGTTCTTATTTGGGTATGTATAGGTTTATGTTTCCTGATTCAAATCAAGTTACTAAAATTAATTATCCCAAAAACCGAATACATTATTCAAAAGATTTAGCAGGTATACATTTTGTTTTTTTGAACTTATGGCCTGATAGTGCAGAAAGAAAATGGATGGACGAAAATTTGTCCTGTTTGGATTCCTCAACTCCTGTTGTACTTTTTGCTCACTCGTTCCCAGATGTGGAGGCAAGATTTTTTATCAATCCGAATACTGATCATAGTGTAAACAGTAAAGATAAATTTGAAAATCTATTAAGTGAAGCATTTAAAGATGGGATACAAGTTTCTGATACTGCCAAACTGGAACAACAAGCTTTTGCTGAATTTGTAAGTCGCCATCCTACTATAAAGGCCTATTTTCATGGGCATTCAAATTTTACTGAATTTTATACCTGGCAAGGCCCAGATAGTTCGCTACAACTTCCCTGTATTCGGGTGGATTCTCCTCTAAAAGGAAAATTCTCGGCAAAAGATGAATCACAGTTGTCGTTTGAGTTAATTACTATCGATTTAACGAATCGTTCAATTATTGTTCGGGAATGTTTTTGGAATAAAAACTGGGATTCTCCGGGAAAAGCTTCAATTTCTTTTGGTTCGAACTTTTCTTTTTCTTTCTAATTTAATAAGACGCCTAGATATGTTGTTTTCGTTTTTGGTTAACCTTGCTATCACTTGGTTTTATTTAATTTCAGAGGAAATGTTTACCTAGATCTCCTTTTCAGAATAACAACATTTTTCAAAACCTAGATATAGATTAGCTATTGTAGAAGTGAATGGAATTAGAAATGGGCTAACTTTCTTGAATCACTTCCCCACCCCCTTCACTATCCTTTCAATTTGCCCATATGCATTTGGCAGGGCAGCATGTATGCGCTGATAGGTGGCAGATGAGATATTATTTGTATCAAAAGGTACATGACGAACATATTTTTTTGATTCTCCAGCCTGGCGGCCATATTTGTACTGATAAGTGAACCATCCATCTTCCTGCAACTGTACTTCGGATAAAGATCGATTGGGGATGGTAATGAAAAAGACATTCTCCTGTTTTTTGGTAGTTTCCTGCGCGAGATTCATGGCACGCAATGCTAGATAGGCTTCTTTCGCCGTTTCATAGGAAGGGTCGATCAGGGCTACTTCTTTGGCAAGATAATCGTGGTAGCGGTATCCGCTGTTATCTTGATAATCGTATAACTCCCTCAGCACTTGCTGTATGATGGGTCGCATAAAAGGATAATGGGTGCACCCAAGTATTAGTGTATTCATAGGCAGAGTAGTTTTGTTCTGCCGCATTTTTTCGAGTAAACTCACCAAGTGATAGCGTACATAATTTTCGGGATCGTTCAATTGAATGTCCTGGCAAGCGCCTTTGTCGTCATATTCACAAAGCAATTTATTGCCGGTTCTATTAAAACGATATATCGAAAGTAGCGTGGTATCTATTTTATATTGTGCATTTTTTACTGAGGGGCCTTTATATTCATTGCGATAACTGGTGGCGGTATCTACATAGTAGCTCCAGTCTCTGTCGATGCTTTCTGCCAATCCTGCGCCACCCTGACTAACAATTACGGGTGTTTCCATACCTTTTTGTGCGGCCATTTCCAATAGCGTTCTTGGATAGCCATTGGATGCAACTGTACCTGCCGTTGCAAAAACGCCAATAGCCCCTCGCTGGTGGGTTGCTTGATATTGCAGGGCCGCTTTTACTCCGGCATCAATTACACCAATCGCAGCCACCGGATATTGTTCGTTTTTTAAAAAAGTACGAATGTCTGATAAAGCAAACGCAGTAGCCGTATTACAGGCCAGTACCAGCATTTTAACCCCTGATTTCCCCGCTTGTTTCCAAGTTCCATTTGCAGCAGTTTCGAATGAATCGCCTAATAAAAACTGCATATTTTTTAGGATATGCTCTTTTAATAAAGGTGTTTTATTTTCCGCTGCATAATTACCATAGGGCATATTGGCCTGATCGGCGAGGTATTGAAAATGCTCTTTGTCGAAATCGGGCTTTCCATCTTTTCCCGGCTCGCCGGTAATATTGTTGAACTCATCAATAGTGAGTAAGGCCTCCAACACGGTAAGTCCGCCAGTACCCGAATCAAATACACCAATGGGGGCAGCCCGTGAAACAGTTTTCAACTGCGCCTGTATCGGTGAAACGGCCAAAAGAAAAATAAATAAGATACAGTTGGAGCAATTCATAAACGTTCAGTTTGGTTTCAGAAATATAAGGGAAATGAGTACTGACTTACCCGATAATACACTAAGGTAATCAATTTTTACCGGTGTTTACTAGGGCAAAATCCGGAAAGATTATTTAATAATCTCAATACCATTCAACTGCAGGTAATTGAAGTTTCCCTGCCATGGCAATATGCCGGAGTTTTTTTCGAAAGATTGTTCCACCCGAATTCTTGCCGTATTTCCGGCACACCTAAAACCGGTGCCTCTGGCCTGCTCAGCGGTGCAATTTTTAAATAGGATATCACTACCTCCCTGTACTTCAAAACAGGCCCTACTAGGATCATCACCCTGATTAACGGCTTTACAGTTTTCTATCTGTACTTTTCTAACTATGCCACGGGTTTGATTGATGGAAATGGCAGATACGCCTGCTGAATTACTGGTTACATTTTGAATATGAATATTTTCGGTAATGCTATTGTCGTTATAAGATTGTACCAGTATGGTTCCACCTCTTTCAAATGGATTTCCAGCATTGCCAGAAATATTTACATGGTTAACCTCCACATCTGCGGTTCTTGCATTATAGGTTTCGGCAGATTTAATGATAATGGACGTGAAGCCACAGGAAATGGCCTCCACACTGTCTATGCTAACACCACCCGACCGAATCGCTATGCCATGGTAAAAGTCTCTTACGATGATATTTTTTATTTGAATGTTTCTTCCTGTTTGGCATAAGATACCATGTTGGTATTCCTGATAGCCTCCTCCTCGAATACTGATATTACGGAAAGTTTGAAACAGACTAACCGAATCAATTCCATTCCCTGAAGTAAGCGCTGCAGCATCTTGTTGCCGTAAAACACCTGCGGCATCAATACCTAATTGCTGAACAAGCACATTCTTTTTATTATTACAATTGATATTGCCTATAATGATGGTGCCTTCCCTAAAAGCGGCTGTAGGTTGTTGCTGACCGGTTATGGTTAACCCGTTGTAAAGTATTTTTACATAAGCCCGGTATTTCCCAACCGGAACAATTACAGGCTGTTTAAGGGAGTCAGCCACTTCCATGGCTCTTTCAAATGCTTGGGTATCATCCTGAATCCCATTACCCACTGCTCCATAGTCTCTCACATTGATACCTGAACTAAGCGGGGGTGCCGGTATCATCACTGCAATCTCTTCCCCTTTCTTACAACCAAATAGGAGCAGAAACAACCCTATGGGAAGGTAATTTTTCATAGACATCTAAAATAGCTATTCTTTTGCAACCAGGCAATAGTTAGTTAAAAATCAGGTGTAGGTTTTGCAAATGCCCCTCTATGATAGTCAACTCTTGGGAGCTTAATTGTATTGTGGCTGCTTTTGCGTTTTCAATACACTGTTCCGCATTGCGTGCACCTGCTAAAGCAATGGTAATTCCCGGCTGGTGAAGGGTCCAGGCAAGGGCTAATTGACCTAAGCTAATAGAATGCCCATCAGCAATGGGCTGAATTTTAGCTAACAAGTTTTGGGTTTCTTGAATGTTGTGGACTGTAAAAAACCGGTTCCCATCTCGGGTATCTCCAGCTGCAAATACATGGTCGGGTTTAATTTTTCCGGTTAGTAGTCCGCGTTGCATAGGACTATAAGCCATCACCGCTTTCTGATGTTGTATGCAATAAGGGATTAACTCTTTTTCAATATCCCGGTTCAGCATACTATAGGGGTTTTGGGCGGAGACAAGCGAAATGATTTTTTCGGCTGTTTGCATTTGTCCGGCATTATAATTACATACCCCTACTTCCCGCACTTTACCTTGCTGCTTCAATAGTAAAAGTGCTTCCATACTTTCTTCAATTGGGGTAGTTGGGTCGTGCCAATGCAATTGATACACATCAATATAATCTGTTCCTAATCTGCGTAAGCTGTTTTCACATTCTTCTATTATACTTTCTTTACCGGCATAGCGGTAAATGTCAATGTCATTTCCTGCATTATCACTGCTATGTAAATTAAAACTGCCTTTCGCTAAATCCCATCTTAGTCCGCATTTGGTAAAAATTTGCAGCTGATCTCTGGGTATGGTTTTGAGGGCCTCTCCTATAATTTGTTCACTCAATCCCTGACCATAAATGGGTGCGGTATCTATAGAGGTAATGCCGGCTTCCCATCCTGCTATAATTGCCTGCAGGGCTTCCTGTTGATCACTGCCGCCCCACATCCAGCCTCCAATGGCCCACGCCCCAAAAGTGATGGAAGATGCTTGTATGGATGAATTGCCCAGTTGGCGATAAGTCATAGCGTAGTTTTGGGTAAAATTACCATGAAAGTGGATAATTAATCTAGTTAATTATCAGATAGTTACCTAAGAATGAATTAATTTTCTACTTCAAGTCTTTAATTATTAAATGTATGTCGGACACACTACATATTGCCGGTAAAGGCAAAGAACAACAAACCTATGATGCCATTGTGATTGGTTCCGGTATAAGCGGTGGCTGGGCAGCGAAAGAATTATGTGATCAGGGGTTTTCAACCTTGGTATTAGAGAGGGGTAAAGACGTGGTTCATTTAAAAGATTACCCTACTGCAACCATGCCCCCATGGGAATTTCCCCACCATGGGCGCATTCCGGAAGCCGAAAAAAGCGCCAATCCAGTGCTCTCCCGTTGTTATGCCTATAGCGAAGCGAGTCACCATTTTTTTGTAAAAGATAATGAACATCCCTATGTGCAAGAGAAGCCCTTCGACTGGATACGCGGTTATCAGGTAGGGGGTAAGTCGTTACTCTGGGCCCGGCAAACCCAACGCTGGAGCCGCTTTGAATTTGAAGCCCCTGCACGTGATGGTTTCGCCGTGGACTGGCCCATTCGATATGCAGATTTGGCTCCCTGGTATTCGCATGTAGAGAAATTTGCCGGTATCAGTGGCAATAAAGATGGATTGGAAACCTTACCCGATGGAGAGTTTTTGCCACCCTGGGAGATGAATTGCGTAGAGAAAGAAATACAGCAAAAAATAATGCACCATTTTCCCGACCGTTCGGTTATTCAAGGAAGATGTGCCCATCTTACCAAACCGAATGAGATTCATATTCAGCAGGGCAGAGGATCTTGTCAGGCCCGCAATATGTGCGAAAGGGGTTGTCCGTTCGGAGGATATTTTAGTTCTAATTCATCTACCCTTCCCTGGGCGAAAAAAACGGGTAATTTAAGTTTACGACCCAATTCAGTAGTACATTCTATTATTTACGACGAGCAAAAACAGAAAGCAGTAGGTGTAAGGGTGATTGATGCCAATACCCATACCGCAACCGAATATTTTGCCCGTATCATTTTTGTAAATGCCAGCTGCCTGAATTCCAATCTGGTATTACTGAACTCTACTTCTTCTCGTTTCCCCAATGGTTTAGGAAACGACAATGGATTACTCGGAAAATACATTGCATTTCACAACTATCGTGGTAAGGTAACTGCATCGTATGATGGACCAGACGATAAGTACTATTATGGTAGAAGACCCACACAAGTGATGATGCCGAATTTCCGAAACGTACATAAACAGGATATGGATTTTCTTCGCGGCTACATGGTGCATTATAGTGCCGGTAGAGGAAGGGCCGGGGCTGATGGAATTGGCGCAGCATTTAAAGAAGCCATTACTGAAGCGGGTGACTGGTCGATATTTATGATGATGCAAGGAGAAACCATTCCTAAAGAATCGAACCATGTTCGGTTGAGTAAAGACAAGAAAGATGCCTGGGGTATTCCTTTACTGGTTACTTCAGTAGGGTATGATGATAATGATGATAAAGTGGTGAAAGACTTTTTAGAACAGGGAAGCCTGATGCTGGAGAAGGCTGGTTGTACCAATATCAAAAAACAAGATACTGGACAAGCACCGGGATTGGATATTCATGAGATGGGTGGAATTCGCATGGGGAAGGACCCGGCAACTTCCCTGCTGAATGAGCACAATCAATTACATCATTGTAAAAATGTATTTGTAACCGATGGCGCCTGTATGGTATCAACCGGCACCCAAAATCCTTCGCTTACTTATATGGCCATGACGGCAAGGGCAGCTAATTTTGCTGTTGCGGAATTGAAGAAAGGGAATCTGTAAGCAGCTGATGCTAGTATACTTTTATACTTAATGATAATTGAAGCTAAATTTATTTTAGGTCTTGGGACTGTTAATTAAACTGTGCTATTTGATTTGGTCTAGTTTACGAATAATCAAGGTAATGTTTTTATTTATTTAAACATGTCAGGGAAGAAGTGCTTTGCTACATCTTCTGGATTTATCAATATCAGATTATTATCATTTAATACAGTTCCAGCTAAACATTTTGAAAATAGTGCTCTGGTATGTGACACACTCATTCCCACAAGTGTGGAGATTAAGGGCCGCGGTAATATTAAATTGTTATTAGAAAAGTAACTTTCTAAATCCAAAATTTCAAACACATTTTGAACTGATATTTCAGCCAAAATTTGATCATCCGTGTTTTCGGAATTATGGTAAGCTATTTTAACAACTAATTCTACAATCTTTGAATCGCTATTAAAACCAAGTTTTATACTGATTTCAGACCTTAATGGATTCCCTTCCAGGGGAAATAGTAATTCATTAATATTAAAGCTTAATTCTTTAATTCTTTTAACTGAAATAGATTTATAATCAAATGTTTCCATTACTAATTATTTACAATACTAAGAGAATAGGCTGTCTGCTCTTTAATATATTCATATTTTGGCATAGGCACCACCTTTGCACCAGTTGATTTAATTACATTAGAAAGGGTATAAATCTTACTATATTCATATTCTGGAAATGAAATCAATTCAATTTCTAGTGCGGCTGAAAGAGTTGCGATGGTTGATAAAGTAAGGTTTTCTTTGCCTTTTAAAAGGATATTAATATACTGGGGACTTACTCCAATTTTTTCAGCTAAGGATTTTTGGGTCATCCCTTCTTTTTCTTTCATTGCAGCAAATATCCTTCGAGCAATATTACTAGAATATCTTAACCATTTTCGATTTTCAATTCTTTTAGATGCTTTTTCTAAATACAGGCTTTGTTTTTTCATGTGGGTTTGTTTATTCGATTAAACCTAAACGATCAATAATATTATTATCTTTTAAGAATTTTTTTACTCTTTCTAATTTTTTTAATTCATTGTCAAAATTCTCCCCTTCCATTGTTTTTGTTAATTTCAGGGTACCACCTGTTACTACAAATGTTTCATCCTCTAGCTCAATCGCGTAAATTCTTATTATAGGGTGCCTTACATTAGCTTTAGCTTTTCTTAAATCATCATTATCAAATCTCAAGGAGTAAATATTTTCATGTAATTTTCTAAATATATCTTTTAAAGATCGATCTCCAGGGTTGGGAGCTCCGGCTACAACAGCGGCAAGCTCGTTATCTAAAAAATCTCTTTCGTCTAAAATTTTATCAATTATTTTATCAATCGTGAAACCTGCCCAAAATGGGTCTCTTAATTGATTTTGATTTTCTAATACAAATTCACTTATAAAACTAGTATCAGACCAACATTCATCCATTAATATGCTAAAAATATCATATAACTCACCATCCAAGCAATCCTCTGGGAAACAAACCGACCAAAGTCTTGACAGTTTTTCGTCTGCAAAAATAGGGATAAATTTCATAAAATCAAGTTATAGATTGATTTTTAAACAAATATAGCAATTTTGCTTGCTTTTGACCACAATTTTGGCTAAAGCTCTCTTTTATCACGGGTAAACTATTTTTTTATCTGATTAAGGCCTAGTAGATACAAAGAGCTTATATGATTAAGAAATTATGGAAAAAAAGACCTGATTTAGAAAAGTGACAAGCTATTTCAGGACGAGACACTTCTCAGAGTACTAGGTTAATGCATTCTGTGTCATTCAAATTTTATTAGTTTAAGGGATAAATAAAAGCCGCATCTATTTGGATTAAAAATCGAATAACTCTTTTACAGCAGTAAAAAGTTTATCCTTCAAAATTCCCAACTTTTAGTAGTTGAGAAACTGTAGCTGTATTTAATTGTTTCTACAGCACCCTTTTTTATTTTCAATCAAATTGCTTATTTTACTGCTTCAACGTAAACACTTGCCATGCCCAACGACTCCACCCATTTAAATACCAAGGCACAAGCTCAGCAAACCTTTGATGCCATAGTAATTGGCTCCGGAATCAGCGGAGGGTGGGCCGCAAAAGAACTTACTGAAAAAGGATTGAAGGTCTGAAAAGGGATTGAAGGTAATGATGCTCGAAAGAGGTAAACCATTGGAGCACATTAAAGACTATAAAACAGCCTCACTTGATCCCTGGGAATTTCCGCACCGCGGAAGAACCACCGATGAGCAAAAGAAAAAATACCCGGTAATCCACCGCGGTTGGGCAGCCGCAGAAGCTGTAATGGATTCCCGGACGAATGAGGAGGATTGTCCCTACACGGAAGTAAAACCTTTCACCTGGTGGCGCAGTTATCAAATGGGTGGACGCTCTTTATTATGGGGACGACAAAGTTATCGTTGGAGTGATTTGGATTTTGAGGCCAATGCAAAAGAAGGGGTAGGGGTAGACTGGCCTATCCGTTATCGGGATATTGCGCCTTGGTACGATTATGTTGAAAAATTTGCCGGCATCAGTGGTTCTAAAGAGGGGATTCCTCATTTACCCGATGGTCAGTTTCTGCCACCCATGGATTTGAATTGTGTTGAAAAGGATGTGGCTGCTCGCATCAAAAAACAATATGGGGGAAACCGACATTTGATTATCGGCAGAACGGCCAATTTAACTGCTCCAATTGAAGGGAGAACCCAATGTCAATTCAGAAACCGATGCTGGGAGGGTTGTCCTTTTGGCGGATATTTTAGTACCCAATCCAGCACATTGCCCGCAGCCCTAAAAACCGGTAACCTTACCGTTCGGCCTTTTTCTATAGTTACGAAAATTTTGTATGATAAAGATACCCGCAAAGCCAAGGGGGTAGAATTGTTGGATACGGAAACCAACCAAACCTATGAATATTACGCGCGCCTAGTATTTCTGAATGCCTCTGCACTCAACTCTGCCTGGGTACTGATGAATTCAGCCGTAGATGTATGGCCGGGAGGTTTGGGCAGCAGCAGTGGCGAGTTAGGGCATAATGTGATGGATCATCATTATAATTTGGGGGCGTCTGGAACAGTAGAGGGATTTGAAGACAGTTATTATGCTGGCAGAAGGGCGAATGGATTTTATATTCCCCGTTTCGCCAATATTGGCAACGATAAGCGAGATTTTCTTCGCGGCTACGGCTATCAGGGCAGTGCCAGCAGAGATGGCTGGAGCCGCGAAATTGCCGAGTTACAAATTGGCGCCGATTATAAAGAAGCCATTACTGAACCCGGAACCTGGAAGATAGGGGCTACCGGATTTGGTGAAATTTTACCCAATCACGATAATCATATTTACATCGATAAACAGCGAAAAGATAAATGGGGATTGCATGTGCTAGCCATGGATTGCGAATTAAAAGAAAATGAGCTGAAGATGCGCAAAGCCATTGTTGCCGACCTGAAAGAAATGCTGGAAAATGCCGGCGTAAAAAATATTCAAACCCGTGATAATGGTCATGCCATGGGCCATGGTATTCATGAAATGGGAACCGCACGAATGGGACTCGACCCCAAAACATCGGTGCTGAATAAAAATAATCAGGTGTGGGATGCCCCCAATGTGTTGGTTACGGATGGGGCTTGTATGACTTCCTCTGCATGCCAAAATCCCTCCCTAACCTATATGGCATTAACGGCCAGGGCGGCTGATTTTGCCGTGAGTGAGTTAAAGAAAGGGAATCTGTAGGGGATAGAATTAGGCTCCAACCGAATCATATACCACTACTTTATTCCATAGATGTTTGCAGGTATCTACAAAATGCAGGTGAATGGGATGCGACTGATAGATATCCTGATCTTCAGGAGTAAGAAATACCGCCAGCCAAGAAAAGGCATAACTCGTATCAATTACCCCCCGATTAGTAGCTGCCGGCACCCCAATATGAAATTGATGGATGGTGGGCACTGCAGAAAGATCTTGTAATCCCTTTAATAACGCAGCATGGTCTTGGGTACTATCGGGATTTTCCAGCCAAAAATATACATGGTGGATGAATTGTTGAGGCAACAACATATCAAATTAGTTAAGGAGGTTAACTGTTTTTGTCTGTTTTTTTTCACAGGATGAATCCTGTGTCTATAGGCTATGAAATAATTTGCTCGGTAATTTTACCGGTATGCTTATTTTTCAGGATTAATTTTTTATCACCATAGTGTGTCATTTCCTCTTTTACCAGGTAATGGTCGTCGTCGTAATTTACCAGATGACTTTCTTTGGTTAATCCCGTTTTTCCTCTCCAGATATCCAGTTGAACGGGCTCCCAGAGTTTGGTTTTAGCAGAACGATAGGCGGCATCTAAAATGGCATTCACCACATAACCGTCGTAAAAAGTTTCTTTGGGGGCAACGCCTTTTTCCATGGCATTGAACATATCCATGAACATGTGATTGTATCCCAATTCATTTAGTTCATCTCCTACCGGGAATAGCCAGCCAGAATTACTTTCTGCTTTTTCTGCTACATAGTCTGCCCCCTTACCGGTGGTAAACATATCAAACCCGGTTCTTAAAAAACTATTAATCCAGATGGTTCCTTCGGTTCCCATTACCTCATCGCGTAAGTCTAATCCTCCGCGGAAAGTCCAGCTTACTTCAAACTGAGCAATCGATCCATTTTCATATTTCACCAGGCCGATGGCATGATCTTCTGCATCTATTGGCTTAACCTGGGTATCAGCCCAGCACATCACTTCCACTGGTTTTATATCCTTGCCAATATAGCTGCGGGTAATCTCTACACAGTGGCATCCCAAATCTAAAATGCATCCGCCTCCGGCTTGTTCTAAATCCCAGAACCAATCGCTATGCGGGCCAGGATGGGTTTCTCTAGATTTTGCCCAGAGTATTCTGCCGAGTGCCCCATTTTTCACGCTCTCCTGTGCTTTGATAAATTTAGGGGTATATACAAGGTCTTCGAGGTATCCATTAAAAATGCCGGCTTCTTCTACGGCAAGTAACATTCTTTTGGCTTCGGCTGTATTTCTTCCCAAAGGCTTGGTAGTCATTACCGCTTTTTTATGTTTGCAGCAAAGCATTACGGCTTCTTCATGCAAATTATTGGGTAGGGCAATACAAACAATATCTACATCGGGATGGGCAATAGATTCCTCCATGGTGGTGGTCCAGTGACTGCAACCATAGTCTGCTGCAAACTTTTGGGCACTCTCTTCCCGGCGCGAATACACGCTTACTACTTTGTCTTTACTGCGATAACCTTGCAGCGAGTCGGCATAAAACCGGCCAATAAAACCGGAGCCTAGCATGGCAACTTTTTTCATATCTATTTATACATTAGGGTTGTTAGCGGTTTCAGTTGTTTTTGATTCCTTAAAAAACAAAATAAAATAAATCAGTACACCTAAGGCGATATAGGCGGGTACCATCCAGATATTCGTCCATTGATGTCCCTCACCTACTTTGTATTTGTCTACAATCCATCCCGAAAATCCGGTACCAATAAACATGCCCACGCCATAGGTAGCAAAGGTAAATAGTCCCTGCGCAGCATTTTTAATTTTTTCTCCTGCTTTCTTTTCGGTGTACATATAGCCAGTTACAAAGAAAAAGTCGTAACAGATTCCGTGAAGAATAATTCCGGCATATAGCATCCAGGTATTGGCGCCCGTATCACCAAAGGCAAAGAATACATATCGCAATATCCAGGCGGTCATGCCCAGTAACAACATATTTTTTACGCCAATTCGATAGAATAGGAAGGGGATAGCTAAAATAAATACCGCTTCTGAAACTTGTCCCAGCGTCATTTTACCGGCAGCGTTGCTAAAATTTAATTCATTCAAGAATGGATTGGCAAATCCATAGTAAAAAGAGAGGGGGATGCAAACCAAAATAGACGCAAAAAAAAATATCAAATACGAGCGGTTGCGAAATAGAACAAAGGCATCGGTTCCCAGTGCATCGCTTGATTTTCCTTTGGGTGGGGTATTGGGTAATACAAAACTCAGTAACCCCAAGGCAGCCGAAAACAGGGCAGCCATATTAAAAGTAACGGAAGTCTTTTCAATATTCAACTGACTTATCAATAAGCCCGCTGCAATCCAGCCCAAGGTACCAAACACACGAATCCAGGGAAACTGTTTGCCGGGGTCATCCATTTGCGAAAAGGCAATACTGTTGCTAAGTGCAATGGTGGGCATATAAAGTAGAGAGTAAATAAGAATGATCCAGTAAAAAGTACCGGTATGGTTCACAAAGGTTGCGAAAAGTAGCAAAACCGCTCCTGCCAGATGCAATACACCCATTATTTTTTGAGCCGCAAAATAGCGGTCGGCAACCAATCCTACAAAAAACGGGGAAATCATGGTTGCAATGGCAAGAGCTCCATAGGCGGCACCGATTTCTAATCCGGTGGCGTGTAAATGCTCCCCCATATAGGTTCCCATGGTAACGTACCAAGCTCCCCAGATAAAATATTCTAAAAACATCATCAGAGCCAATAAAGTGCCACTATTCTTTTTCATAGTTACGCTGGGTTTATCTAATTATTTTGTAAGTTTAAACCATCAAAATCGGTTCAATATAGTTAATTTATCAATATCGTTTCAGGCCAGCA
>JAPLEI010000094.1 GCA_026391195.1 Bacteroidota bacterium
GCGTTCCTAGTTACGACCTGATTGACTATTGCGAAGAGAAAGTAAAAGCCTACGATATGCGGCTCGCTATTCATAATCATGGTCCTAAAGACCCGCTATACCCCAGTCCGGGTGATGTTTATGGCCGCATCAAGGATAAGGATGCGCGTTTAGGATTGTGTATAGATATTGGTCATACCGTTCGCGCAGGTGTATTACCCGAGAAAGCAGTTCGTGAGTATAAAGATCGTTTATTCGATTTGCACATAAAGGATGTAACCATTGCGGCTGAAGAGGGAAAAGCCATAGAAATCGGAAGGGGTGTTATTAATTTCCCCGAATTAATCAAGTCATTAAAAAAGATTCAATACAAAGGAGTTTGCAGTATTGAGTTTGAAAAAGATATGGCAGATCCGCTACCGGGTATTGCTGAGTCAACGGGATATTTCAGAGCAGTATTGGCTGCCGGATAAACTGAAATATTTAAGTAAAAAGGGCTATCCACTTTAAAATAATGGACAGCCCTTTTTTTATTGTTGATTGGGAGGAGGAGCAGCCGCCCCAGCCGGTGGATTCACACAATTGATATTATACAATCTTCTGGCATCTGCATATCCTTTGGCTTCGGAGGTTAGGAACGACTGGCAGCCTTCCGGAATTTTTCCCACGTTATACAGGCAAATGCCTCTGTAGTATTCGGCTTTGCCATCTGCCGACCATTTGTTATTTACTACTCTTTCAAAATAGGGTAATGCAGAGGCCCACTCTTTATTAAGAAAATGTACCAATCCTATGTTTTCTACAATAGGAGAAAATTTAGGATTAATCTTTCGGGCGCTTTCATACAATTCCATGGCGGTTTTGAGGTCGTTTTTTGTAAACGCTTCGTTTCCACGTTTGAAAAAATCATAAAACCGCATACTATCCTGATAGGCTTGTGGAGTGGGTGCCGGAGCGCCTCCTGGGGTTATAGGGCCAGGATTTGGAGGACCTTGTTGGGCAGGTACCTGTTGGGTTAGCTGTGCTGCAGGTGCTGGAACAGCTGGAGTTTGGGCTTGCGCTACAGGAACATCGCCAAGCTGTGTGTGCAGCACCAGGCTGTTTTTAATTGTAACTGAATCTTTTGGATAGAGTGCCAGTGCTGAGTCGGCTACCTTTACTGTATATGTATTGGGATACTTCATTACGGTAAGTGCATATAAATAATTGTTCCAGCCTTTAGCCATTCCTTCATCATTTCGGTATTTTCTAATCAGGTTAAAGTCTCGAAACAAACGGGCCGAATCGTTTTTGTTGGCACATACAAAAGCGAGTAATCCAAAGTAGGCCACGTTGCGTGGGCGGTTTTCAAATGCAATCACCCCATATTTATAGGCACTGTCGAAATATCCATTCTCATAATACCAGCGCCCTTTTATAAATTCGGCATAATACATGTAGGGGTTCTCTTTTTTCACATTTTCAAACATAACGATGCCCTCATCGATGCGCTTTTCATTTAATAAATACCTGGCTTTCATCAAACTCAGCGGTAAACCCCACATGGTTACATTGGTAAGTGAGGGAAGTTGGTCGTTGATATCGGTTGTTTTTTTACTAACCACATCTGCATTCACGTCTTCAAACATGGCCGACTGCACAATCATGGATTGATTGGTTTGGTAAGTGATATAAACCGTTGCCACAGTAAGTAATAAAAATAGGGGTAGCATCCAGCGAAGCCGATTGGAAGAAACTGTTTGGGTTTCCGGCTCTGATCTCATGCGGGAAAGGCGCATGTTTTCCGCTGCATTCAGCCCATAGAGTATCACAAAATAGGTTTGCATAGGTGCCCGCTCCATCGGGAAGTTCAGAAAGGCATCCGTAAAATATCCTGCCAGACCCATGAGCGAAAGCAATAAGGGTATTTTTTCTTGGTTGTCTATGGAAGAAGAAAAAATATTTTTTAATGAGTAAAAAGGCAATAATAAGAATACCAGCAAGTAAACGATGCCTCCTATTATTCCACTCTCGCCAAACGCTTCTACAAAATCATTGTGCGCATGCACGCTCATAGAATTATCATCGTTGGTATATTGGTCGAATTCCTGTGAAGTAATTTTCCAATTACCAAAGCCCCTTCCGGTAAGGGGATAGTGTTTAAATAAATCCATACCTACTGCCCAAATACTTACCCGATTAGAAGATCCCTTATCGGTGAACCCAATATTACTGATTCTTTCTCCCACTGTTCCAAAATTGGTATTCTGCCCTTCCACCACATTTCGGCGCTGGGTTTCTACGGTTATTTGCGAAAGCATTAATGCCAGAACAATTGGAATTAAAAACAGGGAAACGTTTTGCAACATTTTCCGTGCATCTTTATGGTTTAAAAATTCGTAAACACAAAAAGCTATAAATACCAGTAATTCGAAAATGATGCCCACATAAGAGGAACGTGCATTTGCTAGGGCGATGGCATACAGTGCCAGTAACAAAATCACCAGATTAAGTATTCTTTTCCATTTTTTCCCTTCATAAATACAATACAGCGTAAAGGGGATTTTAACCACAATAGCACTGGCAAAAATATTTTTGTTGCCGGTAACCCCTTTCATGTTCAATACCGCTCCATCAAAACCCATTTCCCCTACATCATTAAAAAAGATCTGTAATGCCTGAAATACATTGTAAAATAGAATTAAGGATACAATTTGTGCCAGAAAAGGCAAAACCCGGCGGGTTTGGGTTAACAAAGTAGCCGTATTTGCAAAAGCAATAAAAGCAATTATGCAGCGGGCATAGCAAACTATAAATTCATTTTTATTAAAGGCAACAAAGAAACTCAGTCCCGATAAAATACAAAAAATGGCATACATCCTGCTCGGAACCTGCGCCAATGAGCCCCTAAACTGTTGGTTTACTTCACTGATTTTTCCCTGATTGGCATTGAATAAATAAATGACAGCGAATAAGTTAACAACGCTCAGGTACAGCCACTGGGGTCCGTTAAAGTCGATGGAGTCGCCCCTAGGGATAAAATCAACCAAAACATATAGCGCTAATAGGGTAAGGCTGGCATAATTAGCGCCACTTAAACTATTAAAAGAGATGGTGGAGGTTTTCTTTTCTTTCATACTACTAAATTAACAAATTCGAGCCCTGGAATTAGCTTATTTTCATCACTTAATGCCTCTTGTGGGCAAAATTATTAACGACGAAAAAAGATAAATAGTAGGTAACTCCTATTTTTTTCCGTATTTTGAGAGAAATAAACACACTTTTTATGCCAACAGGAGTAGTAAAATGGTTCAATGATTCAAAAGGTTTTGGATTTATAACCCCCGATGATGGTGGGGAAGATCTCTTCGCCCATTTTTCAGCCATCAATATGGGAGGCTTCAAATCTTTAAAAGAAGGTCAGAAAGTGAGCTTCGAAATAACCGATGGTAAAAAAGGCAAGCAAGCTGCCAATATTCAGGCAACTGAGTAAGCTGATTACCTGTCTCGGATATTTCTGGTTCCTATACCTAATTGACCCCCATGCTGGGGTCATTTTTATTGCCAGCAGTCAAGATTCGTTAAAATCTTTTTTCTGTTAAAGGGGTGCACCGATAGCAGCAAGTATCCCCCTCCACGCAGGTCCAGCTCTTTTGATAAGGATTTGGTCCACTCAAAATTATGAACCCCCACGGTTAACGGACCAATTTTTACAGCGGCCCCCAACCAGGCTTCTCCCTGTGAAGTAAGTTGCATGGGCAAATAAATTCCAAACCACGCATTCTCCCAGCGCGGAGTAAGAGTTACTAAGTTAATTTCCCTGGTTCTCCATTTTTTGGCCGACTCGTCTGAAACCAAATTCAAATTCACATTTGCATTTACATATATCCCCTTGGAAATTTTTTTGTCAAAATTTACCACCAGTTTTGTGGGTAAACTGATTTTGAAAATACCACTAACCGGCGTTACCGTATTAAATAGGGAACTGACTGAGTCTACCAGGTCGGGCAAGTTATTGGCCCCCGTAAAGGCATTTTCTACTTGTGCATCGGTAATGGGAACTTTTGGATCGGCAAAATTTCTCGAGGGGCCGGCATATTTATAGCGATTAGCACCAATGTCTAGTATACTAATACCCAGCTTCCAATTATAAGCTAACGGACTTTTACGGATGTTCTCATCTGCATTGGCATCATAATGCATATACTCAACCCCTACGCTGGCACCCAGGGAGGTAAGGGATTGTTGTAAAACATCTTTGAAAGATTGAATGTTATTGGCCTGATCGTAAAGATAATTATATCCAAACTTCCCACTTCCCCCAGTAAATAGATAGGCAGTATCGGGTCCATTGGTTAATTCCTGATAAGTAATCTGCCGTAACGAAAGATAGGCACCCGAAATCCCTTTCATAATTTGCAGGGTAGCCCCAACACTTAACCTGCCCGATTCATTGGAAAGTAATAGGGTAGAAACATTGATGTCTCCTTCCAGCCAGGCATTATGTGTTATATATCCACCAATATTGGGGGTACTGCGATTGTCTTTTAAAAAACTGAATAAACTAGAAGTGGTATCTACAATATTAACTGGCTGGGTTCTGTAATGATTATACGAACGGCCCCGGATTCCGGCGCTGATAGCCCATCGGGAGCCAATTTTAAACATGCCATTGAATAATCCGATATCCGTATTGCCATGCACAAAATGATTCATCAGTCCGGGCCTTACCCGAATAGCAGCAGTATCCAGAAACAGCGAATTACTACTCAATGATAATTGATATGAGAGCGGGGAAAATTCCCAGGAATAGGCACCCATGATTGGTGCAGCCGGATTATTGAAGCGACTCGTACTTCCCATATAGGGGGATCCATTCAGGGCATGGTAACTTTGAGCCCAAAGCAATTGACAACTGGCCATCCAAAAAAGCGCCACCTGAACTAAAATCCGTTTTTTCATAAAATAAGGATACAAATCGAAGCCTAAAAATTACTAGAAAGTCAATTTTTAGCAATTTTAACATTTTACCCAGTATCCAATAAGCAGGAACGGGATATGGTAATGGCAAATAAAAGGAGAATTTAGCACTTAGCGAAGGTTTTTGTAAGTTGTAACATCTTATTCACTTAATACCTTGTAGTTGAACGATCCGGAATTTATTGCTGCCTTACAGCAGGGTGAGTCGGCAGCCTATCAACAGCTGTTGAGCGAAACCCAGGATTGGGTATTTAATACCATTCTGGGAATTGTGCAGGATGCCGCAGTTGCCGAAGACTTGGCTCAGGAGGTATATATGCAGGTTTTTCGTTCTATTGGCACTTTCCGCGGAGACGCTAAGTTAAGTACTTGGATTTATCGGATTGCCGTAACTAAAGCGCTGGGCTGGGAAAGAAAACAAAAAGGGCTGCGGAGATGGAAAAATTGGTTTGCAGGGAATGAGAACAAAGAAGGTGCCGATTTTCAACATCCCGGAGTACAAGCAGAACAAAAAGAACTGGCCGCCATTTTGTTTAAAGCCATACAATCATTACCAGAACAACAGCGGATTGCATGGATTTTGATTAAAACAGAAGGTTTAAGTTATGCAGACACGGCTGAAATTATGCAAACAACCGTAAAAGCAATTGAGGCTTTGCAACATCGGGCCAAAGCAAATCTGAGAAAATATTTACAATCATACGAGTCAATGAAATAAGTAACATGGAAAACAATCAACAGATAGAAGCGATACTGAACAGCCTACAGTCCATACAAAAAGCTGCTGCTCCCCCATTTTTTTCTGCAAAAGTGATGCATCAACTTTTTGCCCCAGCTGATGCACCGGGATGGCAACGTTGGCTGATATTTCGCCCAGCTGCAATAGCTGCTACCCTTGGTGTATTTTTTTTGCTGAATTGCTGGATTATTTTTTCCGCCCGCTCTTCGGCTTCGCAAACAACTGCGGCCACTAACACTAGCTTGCAGCAGTTAGCTTTTGAGTTAAATGTTACTTCGGGCTATAACCTAACCGATAAATAAACCATTATGACTACCCCTGTTCTTCCTCGTTGCTGGGCTATAGCAATAGTAGGGCTGGTTGCTGCCAACCTGATTTCGTTGGTTGTTTTTTGGACGATGCAGTTGAAAAAACCGCATCCTCCCCTGGAGCCATTTAGTGGCGGTATGGGTCATCTTATGCAGGTGATGCATTTTGATTCAACCCAGCGCCAACAAATTTTAATCCTTCGAAGCGAACACGAAATTTGCATGCAGCCCCTGCTGGAAAAAAAACGGGCTTTAAAGGATTCGTTATTTTCTTTAACCCGAAAACCCAATGTATCGGAATCCGAGTTAGACCAGGCAACCCGCTTGGTGGCTAATAACGAACAGTCATTGGATAAACTAACTTTTTCTTTTATTAAAAAAGTTAGAGCAGTAGCTACCCCCCTACAAATGGAAAGGTTCGATTCGCTCCTTCGGCAAATGGTGGGCACAATAATTGGCGGTATGCCACCCCGCCCAAATCAACCTCCCGAAAAAGAGCTGCCCGATAATAATCGTAAGCCCAATCATCCGCCAACATTTTCGGGTAATTCCGAAATGAATGGCAATGGTGAAATGCCTCCGGGTCCTCCTCCAGGTGATAGGCCACCCCCGCCGCCACATCATCCGGGCGATGGACCACCCCCACCCGGTCACCACCCACCCCCTCCTCCGCACCATCCTGGAAAGAGATTGCCCGGAGATTCTATTAACTAGTTCTATCTTAACTTTATAAAAAAACGATCAAAAAAAATAACATGAAAACACGAATTGTTCAGTTGTTAACTATTACTGTATGCGTAGGCATGCTAAGTGGTATGAGTTGTAAAAAAGATACCAATTCTAATACTTCTACAACTAATGCTATTGTACCGGATGTATTTAAAAAATTTGCTACTGCTGTAGTTATTAGTTCAGATGGAAGTTTTATTACCCTGAAAAGCAATGGGGTGCCAGATCATAAGAGTTGTTATTTTGCTACCACCGATAGCCGTTATGAGGCATACAATGGCAGTAATCCTGCTTTCAGTAAAAACCCCAACAGCATAGGCACTAAAAGTTTTGTATTTAAAATTCCCGCTAATCCGGCAGTGGATGCCACGCATCAGCCTACCCCACTCGGCCCCATTGGTATTGCAGTAAATGGGGTGGCTATCTATAATCAATATGCCGGACCCAATCAGCCATTAACCAATGAAATCAATTCATTTGATCAGAATAATGGACATCCAGATCCAACGGCTACTTATCATTATCACGTTGAACCTTTGTATATAACCCTGAATAAAACCAAATCGGCGCTGATTGGATTTTTATTGGATGGCTTTCCGGTATATGGCCCTTCCGAAAACGGAAAAACACTGGTGAGTGCCGATTTAGATACGTATCATGGGCATACTGGCGTTACAGCTGATTATCCGAATGGCATTTATCACTATCATATAACGGCAGATGCGCCCTATATAAATGGTGCCGGGTTTTATGGAACTAAGGGGTCGGTTACCCAATAAGTACAGACAGGCCGGAACACACAGCTTATCAACATTTGATGGTTTTACTGCGGGTATGTTAATAAAATCTTATAAAAACGATAATATTTATTCTACATTTACCCATAGTTTCAATCTATACGGTTAAATGAAGAATCAATACGTACAAAAAAGTTCCGCTCTGAAAAATGGGTCAGAGTTAGTTAAGCAAAGAGACGAGCAGATTCGGCGTGTGTTAAGTGCTGCTCAATACCAAAAATATAAGGATATTGAAAAAGTATTGCAACCTCATATTCAACCCGCCAGTTTGGTCAGCAGCTCCCATAATCCGGAACAAGAAAAATAACCGTTTCCCGTTAGTACAATCATTTTTAGTAGGTCCGCTCATTTCACTTTTTTTATCCTGCCACTCTCCATCCAACCAACCGGAAATTATAGCGGATTCTTCCCTGCCATACTATTCTGATCCCGGATTTACCCCCCATTGGAAAAATACCGAGCCCAACGCTGCTTTTTTTCAACATCATATTGCGCCCTTTCGGCTAGTGAACCAGTTGGGAGATACGATTACCGAAAAGAACTTGAACGGTAAAATATATGTTGCCGGGTTTTTCTTCACAGCTTGCCCGGGCATTTGCCGTAACCTAACCCTCCAGTTGCAGAGAGTGCAAGCGCAATTTTTGCAGGATAACCGAATCATGCTTATGAGTTATAGCGTAACGCCTGAAACTGATCAGCCAGATAAGTTATTGCAGTATGCAAACACCTATGGAATCAACAGTAAAAGATGGTGGTTGCTAACGGGTAATCGGGATAGTATTTACCAACTGGCTCGGCGAGACTATTTTGCGGATGAAGACATGGGTATGCAGAAAACCAGCAAGGATTTTTTACATACAGAGAACCTTTTATTGATTGATCAGGATCGAGCAATCCGAGGAATATATAAGGGCACTTCGGCAGCAGAAGTGGATTTACTTATGAAGGATATCCGAAAATTATTATATCCATGAAGCCGGTTTATTTATTGGGCATAGGGTTGTTTGTATTATTGGCAGGCGGCTGCCGAAATCATCCCTCCGATACCCGGAATACTGCGGGTGATAACCAGCTAATACCTGAACGAGTAGTAGAAAGTACCGACACCTCTTTGCATTGGAACAATGCCAGCATGTATTTTCATGGTCAACCTTATAGCGGAACGATACTTCAACGCGATTCGGCGGAACAGGTAATTAGCCGGCAATCTTATTATCAGGGTAAAGAGGAGGGATGGGCTGAATGGTATTATACTTCCGGAAAAATCAATGCCCGCCGCTATTATCATTTAGGTGAAAAGGATAGTGTGCATACCGGATGGTGGGAAAACGGTAAGCCCCGTTTTGAATATCATTTCCGAAATGGACAATATGAAGGATGGTTTAAAGAATGGTATGCTTCGGGAAAACCCTTGAAAGCAGTGTATTATGAAAAAGGACAAGAAAAGCGCGGGCAAGGTTGGAGAGAGAATGGGAAACTATATATGAGTTTTGAGGTGAGAAATGGAAGAATGTATGGACAAGTAAACCCGAATTTGTGCTATTCCTTGCAAAATGAGCAGGGTGAATTTGTAAGTTCGGTAAAGTAATAAAAAAATCCCCTGTAGAAACAGGGGAAATTTACGATTGCTTGCCAAATATGAAAAAAGATAAAATATTTTAAATAAGACGCTTAATAATCAATTGCTTATGCAAATATAATCCTTTTTTTTATAAAAATATATAAAATTTACTAATAGGCGATTTATTTTTATAAAATGGCGAAATAATTATAAAAACTTATCAAAAACAATATATAAAATTAATAATAATTTATAATTTATTTTAATTTGATTTTTTATCTGGATAAATGGCTAAGGCTTTCTCGAGGCAATCCATCGCAGCATTGATATCGGCTTTGTTGAGCACATAGGCCAGTCGTACCTCATCTTTGCCTAATCCGGGCGTTCCATAAAACCCAGTTGCCGGAGCCAGCATGATCGTTTTTCCTTCAAAGGCAAAATCTTCGAGCAGCCATTGACAAAACTGATCCGAATCGTTTATAGGTAAGCGGGCAATTGCATAAAAAGCCCCGCCGGGATTTGGACAAAATACACCCGGAATCGCATTCAACCGAGCAACTAATAAATCTCTCCGTGAGCGATATTCATCCTGCGTTTCTTGAAAATAGTCGGCCGGCAAATCAATAGCAGCTTCTGCGGCAATTTGGGCAAACGAGGGCGGACTTAATCGGGCCTGGGCAAGCTTCATCACTGCCTCCAGCACCGACTTGTTTTTGGTTATCAGTGCACCAATCCTTGCCCCACAAGCACTGTATCTTTTGCTAATTGTATCCATCAAAATCACCTGTTCTTCCACCCCTTTCAGATGCATGGCACTAATATGCTTCCCCTCATAACAAAATTCTCGATACGCTTCATCCGAAAATAAAAACAGGTTATACTTCAACACCAGCTCTTTCAATTGGTCCATTTCAGCCGCCGTATATAAATAGCCCGTAGGATTATTGGGATTACATATAATAATCGCTTTGGTACGAGGGGTGATTTTTTTCTCTAGCTCACTAATCGGAGGCAATGCAAAGCTATCTTCAATATACGAGGTAACGGGAATAACAGTAACCCCCGCAGCCACAGCAAATCCATTATAGTTGGCATAAAAGGGCTCGGGAATAATTACCTCATCGCCTGCATCTAAACAGGCCATCATGCCAAATTGAATCGCTTCGCTGCCTCCGGTGGTGATGATAATTTCTTGGGCGGTTACCTCAATTCCAACAGAAGCATAATACTGGGTTAACTTTTGGCGATAACTTTCATTGCCGGCGCTATGACTGTATTCCAGAATAGTAAAATCACTATTTTTTACAGCTTCCAGCATGGCAGGGGGCGTTACTATATCGGGCTGACCGATATTTAAATGATATACCCGGATTCCTTTTTTTTTGGCGGCCTCTGCAAAAGGCACCAATTTTCTGATGGGGGAGGCAGGCATAAGTTGCCCACGCTTACTGATGTTTGGCATACCACAAAGATAGAACGACTCAGCCGCTGTTCAAAACAAAAAACGCAACCGAAATGGGTTGCGTTTTTGTTTTGTTAAGTTGAAACCGGGCTTATTTTTTTTCAGGAATCACTTCCCCGTCGATTGTTAAGATATAGGGGGTAGATAATCCTGCAAATTTAACCGTAACATTCTTTTTAAAACTGCCGGCATTCTCGGAGTTATAAGTAACTTTTATTTCACTGGTCTTCCCTTTCATTATGGCTCCCTTAGTATATTCGGGCTTTGTGCAGCCACATTCTGCCTCTGCATTCTCAATCACAACCGGACGGGTAGAGCTATTAGTAAAACTAAAAACATAGGTTACCGGTACATGCTGCTGAATTTTTCCGAATGAATGGGTTTTTTCCGCGAAGGTTACTTCGGACTGCGCATTCACCAGAGAAATCATGCCGAAAAAAAACAGCAGAGATAAAAAAGATTTCATCTATTAATAATTAGGGTAATTAATGTTTAACAGGGGTAGCAGTTTGAGGGGTTGCTGGGGCAGCTTCCTGCTTGGGAGCCACACCCACCCCCGATAACATAGCATTTTGCGTCATGTCATGGTCGAAAAATATCTGCGTAAGCTTGCTATAAGGACCCGTAACACCTCCATTAAAACTGATGGAAACCTTAACAGTTTGTCCCGGACCGAAACGCTGATTGGGGGTGAAATTTGGGGTAGTACAACCACAACCCGCTTTTGCATTTAGCAGCGTAACTGAGTCTTTGCTGATATTTTTAATCTCAATAACATAATCAACCGGAACACCTACTGGTCTTTCTCCCGCATTGAAATTGGCATTGGTGAATTCCAGTACTTTACCAATTTCCCATTGGGTAGTGGTGGTTGCTTCAGTTTGTGCAGATGCTGTAAAACCAGCACCTAACAGAAATATGGCAAATAGAATTTTTTTCATAGAAAATATTTTTGTTACCTAAAATTACTTAAAACTCACTACTTCTTTGTCATCTGTTCGTAAAAACAGGCTTTTTTATAAGTTTTTAACACTCTATAGATACCATTTTATCCCCTTTTTGTTGCCTGAATGGCTGTTTTTTACTTTCTCCGCTATTTTCCTACGCCCTATTGAGCGCGTAATACTAAATTTGCCGCATGGATTATCCCGTTTCTCAAGAGGGGGCAGATAGTAAAATGTCGTTTGAGGCATTCCGGCAAGCTATCTTGTTAGACTACCGCATGGCTGTTATCAGTCGCGAAGTTAGTTTACTGGGTAGAAGAGAGGTATTAACCGGGAAAGGAAAATTTGGCATCTTTGGCGATGGCAAAGAAGTTGCTCAAATTGCAGTTGCCAAATTTTTTCAGCCGGGCGATTTCAGGGCGGGGTATTATCGCGACCAGACTTTCATGTTTGCTACTGGTATTTCAACAGTGCAGCAATTTTTTGCGCAACTATACGGCGACCCTAATCCGGCAAACGACCCATTTAGTGCCGGCCGTCAAATGAATGCCCATTTTGCAACTCCCATAACTGATGCCGATGGAAATTGGTTGGATATTGTAAACCGAAAAAACAGCTCATCTGATATGGCACCTACGGCATCTCAAATGCCTCGAGCCGTTGGATTAGCCTGGGCTTCTAAATTATTCCGGAATGCCCCCCAGCCAGAATTATTTTCAAAACTGAGCAATTCGGGTAATGAAGTTTGCTTTTGCACCATTGGAGATGCCAGCACATCGGAAGGTCATTTTTGGGAAGCCATTAATGCAGCCGGCGTTTTACAAATACCCCTGGCAGTATTTGTGTGGGATGATGGCTATGGCATATCAGTTCCTACCCAATACCAAACTACCAAAGGGTCTATTTCAGAAGCCCTCAGTGGAATGGAAAAAGAAGAAGGCACCAATGGCATTCGCATTTATACAGTAAAAGCTTGGGATTATGCCGGCATGTGTGAAGTGTTTGAATCCGCTATACACCAATTACGCATCGATCATGTGCCGGTGCTATTTCATGTGCAGGAAGTTACCCAACCTCAGGGACACTCCACCAGCGGAAGTCACGAAAGATATAAAACCGCCGAACGACTTGAATGGGAACGGGAATGGGATTGTAATAAACAAATGAAAGCATGGTTACTGCAATGCGAACTTGCTACTGTTGATGAACTCACCACCCTAGAAGCGGAGGCAAGAAATCTTGTAAAAGAAAGCCGAAAAAAAGCTTGGGACGAATATCAATTACCTATTCAGGAACAGGCAAATAAAGCCGGAGAACTGATACGCGAAATGGTAATTAACGATATGCAGGTATATCAACAACTGCAGTCTATGGCCTCCCACTTGCTTTCCGGAAAAGAATTATTGCGCAGAGATGGGATGCGATCCCTTTCCATTGCGCTCGAACTGGCACCCAACTCGCCAAGCGTAGAAAAAGTAAAAGACTATCTAACTGAACTCCAAGCTGCCAATCAACAATTATACAATACACACTTATATAATGAGGGACCCAAAAGTACCCGCTTAATTAAAGGTATTCCAGCAGTTTATTCCGAGCAGTCTGTGGTGTTGAATGGCTATGAAATTATTAATCGCTATTTCGATCAGCTACTTACCCATAATCCTTTTGTATATGCATTTGGGGAAGATGTAGGCAAAATTGGCGATGTGAATCAGGGATTTGCCGGATTACAAGAAAAACATGGGGTTGATCGGGTTTCCGATACAGGTATTCGAGAGCTTTCTATTGTGGGGCAGGCAATAGGGTTGGCACTGCGTGGATTAAGACCGATTGCTGAAATACAATACCTCGATTATATTCTATATGCCCTGCAAACTTTGAGTGATGATGTGGCTACCGTTCATTTTAGAACCACTGCCCTGCAAAGTTATCCGCTCATTATCCGCACTCGCGGGCATCGCTTAGAGGGTATCTGGCATACCGGATCACCCATGGGTATGATGGTGCATGCGCTCCGGGGTATGCATATTTGCGTTCCCAGAAATATGGTGCAGGCAATGGGTATGTACAATACCTTATTACAAGGGAACGACCCTGGAATTATTGTAGAATGTTTGAATGGATATCGGATGAAAGAAAAAATGC
The DNA here is from genome assembly GCA_026391195.1 of Bacteroidota bacterium. GTDB lineage: Bacteria > Bacteroidota > Bacteroidia > Chitinophagales > Chitinophagaceae > Sediminibacterium. The sequence continues at coordinate 13,624 of JAPLEI010000094.1, forward strand.
CCGATAACCCCCTCGAATTCCGCGTACCACTCGGTATCCCCGAAATTATTCGCCAAGGTCAGGATATTACCATTGTATCCTATGGTTCTACACTGCGCATAATCGAAGAAGCTGCTCAGCGATTAGCCCAGATGGAGATTGATTGCGAAATTATTGATGTTCAAACACTGTTGCCCTTCGATTTAAACCATGCCATCATTCAATCGCTGAAAAAAACCAGCCGCATTCTGTTTGTGGATGAAGATGTACCCGGAGGGGCTTCGGCTTACATGTTGGCAAAATTAATGGAAGATCAAAAGGCTTTCCACTACCTAGATGTGAGCCCCAGAACACTCACCGCTAAAGAACACCGCACCGGCTACGGAAGCGATGGTGACTATTTTGGCAAGCCAAATGCCGAACAGGTGGTAGAACAGGTGCTGCAAATGATGCAGGAATAATTATACGGGTGTATGCAATGCTTCCAGCGTTTCCGGAAAACGATTTTTCCACTCCGGTTTAGGTACCAAACAACTTGCCGACTTTCCCCACCATTGATACCGGTTAGCTGCTATCCAATTATAAATCCCATCCCGAATAAAGATAGGTACAATTATAAATGCATACAACAAAGGCCATAATGCCGGCAAGCCCCTTGCTATCCTGAGTGCTGCGGTTGATCGGTAAAAAATATTTCCCTCCTCCCATAAAATAAAAGTGCTCAAATTCAATGGCATAGGGCCGGAATCGGAAAGCAATTCATTCGCTATTTCACTTTGTAAAGAAGCGTAACAGAAACGCCCTTTTTTGTCGCGTTGTAAAACAAATTGAACAGCATATTGGCAAAGATTACAATCCCCGTCGAAAAAAATCAACCGGCGCTTGTTGTATTCAGCGAGTTGTTTTGTGGAATGTTCCACCGATAATAATTAGCAGGGTTATATTAACCCATATTATGAAATACCTTATTCACGTCTTCGTCTTGCTCAAGCCGCTCTATCAGCTTACTAATCTCTTCTGCCTGCTCATCATTAACGGGAACCGTATTTTCGGGAATCCATTCCAGCTCGGCACTGATAGGAGAAATCCCTTTGTCTTCTAAACCCTTTTGTAATTTGCCAAAATCAACAAACTGGCAGCGTAAAACTACAATGGCATTTCCCTGCTCATCCACACTTTCCCCCATTTCATCTAGCCCTACATCTATCAATTCTAATTCCAGTTCTTCGGTATTCAGTCCCTCGGGTTTTAGTTTAAATACCCCCATTTTTTTAAACTGGAAACTTACACTGCCCGTTGTACCCATGGCGCCGTTGCCCTTATTGAAGTGACTTTTCACATTTGCTACCGTTCTTACGTGGTTATCGGTGGCAGTTTCTACCAGAATGGCTACCCCATGCGGTCCGTAGCCTTCATATAAAATTTCCTCATAGTTTGTGGTATCTTTTCCGGTTGCCCGTTTAATGGCTGCTTCCACGCGATCTTTGGGCATGCCCACACTTCGGGCATTCTGAAAACATCTCCGCAAAGCAGGATTGGTAGCAACGTCGGGGCCTGCGGCTTTTACAGCAATTACAATTTCCTTCCCAATGCGGGTGAATTGTTTGGCCATGCGATCCCATCGGGCAAACATGGTAGCTTTTCTAACCTCAAAAATCCTTCCCATAGTATGTGTTTTGATCCGGTAGCCTAACCGGGACTGCAAAATTACGCTTTGCAACCGTAGAAACCAACCCTTTGAAATACAACAGCCGAATCCTTTGGGAATCCGGCTGTTGTGGGATTGATTAAAATGAAATTGACTATTCTTTTAATTTGCTGTTGGCTTTGCTGTAGCCAAAATAAACCACTAATCCAACCGCCATCCATCCCAATGCACCCAATTGAGTTTCTTTTGGCAATCCATAAATCATTGCAGCACAAACCACCATCCCCAGAATAGGAACCAAAGGAACAAGCGGAGTTTTAAATGGACGTTCCCGATTAGGGTCATTAACGCGCATCACCCAAACACCTACACATACTAGGATGAACGCGAAAAGAGTTCCAATACTGGTAAGGTCACCCGCTATTTTTGAAGGTACAAATGCCGCAAATGCGCCTACAAATAAGAATAAAATCATATTCGATTTGTAAGGGGTTCTGAATTTGGGATGTAAATCGGAGAACATTTTGGGTAACAAACCATCGGATGCCATCGTATAAAATACCCGGCTCTGCCCCATCAACATTACCAATATTACCGAAGAGAAACCGGCAAGAATGGCAATGGTTACTACTTTGGCTAGCCAAAGTTGATCTTTCATATAGGTTTCAATGGCATAAGCAACGGAAGCTTCTTTACCAGACTTAACAAAATCAGTATAAGGGGCAACACCGGTTAATACCCATGAAAAAAGAACGTATAAAATGGTACAAACAACCAAGGAACCTAAAATGCCTATAGGCATATCTTTTCGGGGATTTTTAGCTTCCTGTGCAGCTGTGGATACCGCATCGAAACCGATAAATGCAAAAAATACAACACCAGCCCCTGTTAACACGCCCCTTAATCCATGATTCCACAGACCCGAATAGTCATAAAATGTTCCATCTGGTTTCAGTGCGGGAGCGGCATCTGCTGGTATCAGAAAGGGGGTATGGTTGGCAGGGTTAATGTATTTCCATCCAACAATAATGAACAAAATAACGATAGCCACTTTCACAATAACGATTACGGAGTTAACAAGAGCCGATTCCTGGGTACCCTTGATAAGTAACAAAGAAAGCAGTAATAAAATAAACAAGGCTGGTAGGTTCATGATACCCACATGCATCACATTATTAATATCCAGTGCCCTTTCAAAAGGGGAGTGGCTCCATTCATAGGGGATTGCCCCCAAATGGTATTGTTCAAGCAGTTTATTTAAAAACTCACTCCAGGCAATAGAAACAGTGGCAGCACCCAGTGCATATTCTAAAATTAGGGCCCAACCGATAATCCATGCAATCAATTCACCCATGGTAGCATAGGCATAGGTATAGGCACTTCCGGCAATCGGAATCATAGATGCAAATTCTGCATAACACAATCCGGCAAAGGCACAACCGATAGCCGCAACAATAAAGGATAAGGTAACGGCTGGTCCGGCATGCTCACCAGCAGCTGCGGCGGTTCTTACAAATAGACCCGCACCAATAATGGCTCCAATACCCAGGGCAATCAAACTACCCGCACCCAGGGTTCTTTTTAGTCCTTTTTCGGAGTCCCCGGCCTGTGCCATCAGAACATCCAACGATTTTTTTCTGCTGAATAAACTCATAAATGCTTAGTTAAGATTTTCAATAAAAACTAGTGGAAAAATAGGCAATTCTTTGTTTTCCGCTATAAAAGTTTTTGAAATGGGGATAAGGGATGGGTTTAACGTGGAATCCTTATATTGCAAAATAATCTGTTTGGTATATGCAAAAGTCTAATCGACTCACTTTATACATCCTAATTGCCATGTTTGCCGGAGCCCTATTGGGGTATATTGTGCATACACAGGCTTCCCCTGCATTTATTGAGTCTTTCTCAAAAAACATCAAATTATTAACCACCGTCTTTATCCGTATGGTGCAGATGATTATTGCCCCTTTGGTTTTTTCTACCCTGGTGGTGGGTATCGCCAAGCTGGGCGATTTGAAAGCCGTTGGAAGGGTAGGCGGCAAAGCCATGCTTTGGTTTATTGGAGCTTCCTTGATTAGTTTGCTGTTGGGTATGGTATTGGTGAATTTCTTTCAGCCGGGAGCTGGTTTTTCAAATGCAGTATTAGACAAAACAGAAGCCGGAAAACTGGTAAGCAATACCCAACAGTTTAGCTTACAGCTATTTGTAGAGCACATCGTTCCGCGGAGTGTGATAGAAGCCATGGCAACCAATGAAATTTTGCAGCTGGTAATTTTCAGTATTTTCTTTGGCGTAGCGGCAGCCTCTATGGGCGACAAAGCCAAGGTAATTGTAAAAGCATTGGATGCCGTATCTCATGTTATTCTAAAAATGGTAGGTTATGTAATGAATGTTGCCCCCCTAGGAGTATTTGGGGCAATTGCTGCCGTGATTGCCTCCAAAGGATTGGAAGTATTTGTGTTTTATGGTAAGTACATGCTTTACTTTTTAATAGGCATTGCCATTCTTTGGGCAATTATGCTTTCGGTTGGGTATATAATTCTCAGAAAAAGATTACCCGAATTATTACGCCGAATTGCTTCGCCCCTTATCATCGCTTTCAGCACCACCAGCAGCGAAGCCGTATTTCCTAAACTCACCGAAGAATTGGAAAAGTTTGGCTGCAAAAACAAAATTGTATCCTTTATCCTTCCTCTTGGCTATTCTTTTAATCTGGATGGAAGTATGATGTATATGACTTTTGCCAGTTTGGCCATTGCACAGGCTAATAATATTCACCTCGACATGGGCACACAATTAACCATGTTGCTCGTGCTGATGCTTACCAGTAAAGGTATTGCAGGTGTTCCCCGCGCATCCCTGGTTATTGTTACTGCCACCTGTGCCATGTTTAACATACCGCCAGAAGGCATTGCCCTTATACTACCCATCGACCATTTCTGCGATATGTTTAGAACAGCTACCAACGTGCTCGGAAATACCCTTGCCACCACCGTTGTAAGTAAATGGGAAAATGAATTGGGTCCTGCTCAAGAAATCTCGGATACCCTATAATACCCAATCAACCATCCCCATGCTATTGCCAACCTTACTTGCTGCCGAATTTCACTGGACTCAACTTTTACAGCCACAGTTTTATATAGAACATGGCGGACTGTGGTTGATATTATTTGTAGTATTTGCCGAAACAGGACTCTTTGCCGGTTTTTTTCTGCCTGGCGATAGCCTGTTATTTGTAGCTGGCATTTATAGTAGTGATATTGCCAGGGCTTTAATTGGTCCGGGTAGTGAAGTGTTAGATTTGATTGTAATCGCCCTGCTGATTTCTGCTGCCGGAATAATTGGCAATTTTGTGGGTTTCTGGTTTGGAAAAAAAGTAGGTCATGCGATGTACGATTGGAAAGACAATATCCTCTTTAAAAAACGATACCTAACCCAGGCACATGATTTTTATGAAAAACATGGGGGCGGTGCTATCGTAATTGCCCGGTTTATACCAATCGTTCGAACATTTGCCCCAATTGTTGCCGGCATTGTAGATATGAACTACAAGAAGTTTAGTTTTTATAATGTGGTAGGCTGTATTGCCTGGGTATTTACTATGCTATTTGCCGGACACTTCTTGCAAAAGTGGATCCTGTCGCAGTTTGGGTTTGATTTGCGTTTACATTTAGAAGTGATTGTGCTGGGCATTGTGCTGGTTACTACGGCCCCCATTCTATACAAATTGATTTTCCACAAAGGGAATTCACCCTCCGATAGCGAGCCATCCTAATATATGCAAACCAAATCAATTTCTCCGGGCTTACTGTCTTTGCCGGTGCTGGTAGGCGCACTCGGCTTTTTTGTAGATATTTTCGATTTGCTTTTATTTTCCATCATCCGAAAACCCAGTCTCCAATCATTGGGCCTAAGTCCCGATCAGGTATTGCACAGCGGAGAGCTGATTATTAGTGTTCAGATGATTGGACTAACCGTGGGTGGAATTGCCTGGGGAATTATGGGTGATAAAAAGGGCAGGCTGAGTGTTCTCTTCGGTTCTATATTACTCTATTCATTGGCCAATATTGCCAACGGCATGGTGCAAACCGTTCCACAATATGTATTGGTTCGTTTTATTGCTGGAGTGGGTTTAGCAGGAGAACTCGGTGCAAGCATTACCCTGGTAACAGAAATGTTGCCCAAACACAAAAGAGGATTAGCCGCCACCATTATTGCTGCTACAGGTGTTTGTGGTGCTTTGGTAGCTTTTTTAGTGTACAACTTGTTCAATGATTGGCGGCTTTGCTACTATATAGGTGGCGGGTTAGGATTTTTATTATTGTTTTTACGGGCGAATATGATGGAAAGCGGCTTATACAATACTGTAAAAGAAACAGCAACCCGGCGCGGAGATTTTAGGATGCTGATCAATAATCGCCCTCGATTTATGCGATACCTGCGCGGGGTGTTGATAGGCTTTCCCGTATGGTTTGTAATTGGCGTATTGATTACCTTTTCCGATCAGTTTGGAAAAGAAATGGGAATCGCCGGAGTTGATCCTGCAAAGGCAATTTTTTATCAATACATCGCAATCGGTCTGGGCGATATCAGTGCGGGATTGCTGAGTAATTATTTGCAAAGTAGAAAAAAGGCACTTTGGGTGTTTTATGTTATCCTGATTAGTGCAGTTATCCTCTTTTTCTGGCAGGCCCGCGGTTGGGGAACCTTGTCGTCTATGTATTGGATTTGTGCGATTTTGGGATTTGGATCAGGCATTTCTGTATTATACATTACCATGTCGGCAGAGCAATTTGGTACGAATCTTCGGGCAACAACAGCCATATCCATCCCCAACGTGGTTAGAGGATTATTGCCCCTGATTATTCTATTGCAAAAATTGCTGCAGCAGTTTACCCATAGTTATCTGCAAGCAGGAATGATTTGTGCAGTTTTAGTTTTGTCGCTGGCAGTATGGGCTTTAATTAACACAAAAGAAACTTATGGAAGGGACATGGATTTTATTGAAACCTGATTGGTTTGCCACTCCTGCTGTATTCTTTTTTGCGTATTTTCATTAAAAGTATTTCGTAAGTTTATTGCTACACTAAATAGTTTGTATGAGTCAAAAGCAGGTTTCCTTATTTTCTATTCCGGTATTGGTAGCCGCCTTAGGATATTTTGTTGATGTATATGATTTGCTGCTTTTTACTATTGTTCGCGAACCCAGTTTACAGGGAATTGGACTAGAACTCTCCAATAAAGCAGCAATACTAGCTGCCAGTACAAAAATTATTAACTGGCAAATGATTGGGCTGTTAATTGGAGGTGTGCTCTGGGGTACGCTGGGCGATAAAAAAGGAAGGCTTAGTGTATTATTTGGTTCTATCGCCCTGTATTCGGTGGCCAATTTTATTACTGGGTATGTACAAACCGTTGATCAATATGCTGCTCTCCGATTTATGGCAGGTATAGGATTGGCGGGAGAACTCGGCGCCGGTATTACATTGGTTAGTGAACTGTTGCCCAAAGAAAAAAGAGGGGTGGGTACTTCTATGGTTGCCGGAATCGGATTATTCGGTGCGGTTTTCGCATATTTTATTTATAAGTTCACCAACGACTGGAGAATCTGCTATAAAATTGGAGGTGTATTGGGTATAGGATTACTACTACTGCGTATCTCCGTTGCCGAAAGTGGTATGTTTAAAGAGGCTAAAGAAAAAGGGGTTTCTCGGGGCGATTTCAGCATGTTTTTTAATAATTTCGGCCGATTTAAAAAATATATTTTGGCCATACTCATTGGGTTACCAACCTGGTATGTTATTGGCATTTTGGTGAACCTCAGCAATCGTTTCGCAGGGGAATTCTATGGATCCAATCATATTGAAAGTGGCCGTGCTATTATGTTTGCCTATGTGGGAATTGCAACGGGCGATATCGTAATCGGTCTGGTAAGTCAGGCATTTAAAAGCAGAAAAAAAGCGTTGCTGTGTTTTTATGGGATGTCAATTGTAGGATTGTTATTCTATTTCAGCCCTTGGAATAATAGTGACTCCACCATGTATGCCATCTGCGGGTATTTAGGATTCAGTACCGGCTTTTGGGCCATTTTTGTAACCATGGGAGCAGAGCAATTTGGCACTAACCTGCGGGCAACGGCTGCCACCACCATACCAAACATGGTGAGAGGTGCTTTGCCGCTAATCAACTGGATGTTTCTAGACCTATTTCAAAAGTTATGGGGATTTAGTTTGAGTTCCAGCGGAATGATAACCGGTGCCATTGTGATGGGTATAACCTTGGTTGCCTATTATTTTACAGAGGAAACTTTTCATAAAGACCTGAATTATATAGAAGCATAAAGGGGGGGGTATAGGTTGATGGCCATCCTCTGGGGATATTTAGTTACTGAAGCACTACTTTTACATTTCATACGCCGGAATTCATGAAGTTTTTAGTGATTCGTTTTTCATCCATCGGGGATATTGTGCTTACTACGCCCGTTATCCGATGTTTGCACCAACAAGTGCCTGGTGCAGAAATTCATGTGCTTACCAAACAGCAGTTTCGGGGAATTTTTGAGGCCAACCCCTATGTTCACCGAATTATCGAGTTAGGCTATAGCAAAGAACTGATGATGCATCAACTAGAAACGGAGGGGTATGATGCCATCATAGATTTACATCACAATTTACGTACCTGGCAAATCAAGCGCGCGCTTAAAGGGGTTCCTGCCTTTAGTTTTCCCAAACTCAACTGGCAAAAATGGTTCTTTACAGCGGTAAAAATTAACCGCCTGCCAGCTGTGCATATAGTTGACCGATATCTACAAACCGTTCGATCTTTTGGGGTAGTGAATGATGGTAAGGGGCTGGACTATTTTATTCCGGATAATGAGCAGGTTCGTTCGGATGAAATTCCATTTTCCCATCAAATGGGGTATATCGGTATGGTAATCGGGGCCGCACATGCCACCAAGCAGTGGCCTGTAAAGCATTGGATAGAACTTTGTAGCCGTATTTCTTTTCCGATTATTTTACTGGGCGGAAAAGAGGATCAGCTAAATGGGGCAGCAATTGCAGCTATCGACCCCATTAAAATATACAATGCCTGTGGTAAATTTTCATTGGCCGAAAGTGCTGATTTGGTAAAGAAAGCCCGATTGGTTATTACCCATGATACCGGTTTAATGCATATCGCAGCAGCTTTTCATAAACCCATCATTAGCATTTGGGGAAATACGGTTCCCGCATTTGGGATGACGCCTTATTATGGAACCCAGCCAGTTCCCGAGCGCCGAGCAGAAGTTGAACTCAGCTGCCGTCCTTGCAGTAAAATTGGCCACGACCGCTGCCCAAGAGGTCATTTTAATTGTATGGAAAAACAAAACCTACCCCAAATACAGCAATGGGTTCAGGAACTGATGGTAACTAAATAACAGACATTACCTGCATAAAAAAACCCGCCGAATTGGCGGGTTCTCACTGATTAGTCAGCTATTATAAAGTTTTAAGCACTTCATTCATACTTCTAACTGCATCTGCACTTTTATTGAACATTGCCTGCTCAGTTTCGGTTAATTCCAGTGGTAGAATTTTCTCCCAGCCATTCTTTCCAATTACAACCGGAACGCCTAAACAAATATCAGACTGCCCATATTCGCCATTCAAACTCACGCAGCAAGTAAAGAGTTTTTTCTCATCTCGCACAATGCTTTCAACCAGGGCAGCACCAGCGGCACCCGGGGCATACCAGGCAGAAGTGCCCAGTAATTTGGTAAGGGTTGCACCTCCTACCATAGTATCGGAAACAATTTGCTCCTGCTGTGCAGCGGAAAGAAATTGGGTAACCGGAATGCTATTCCAGGTTGCTTTACTAATCAGGGGAATCATAGTAGTGTCGCCATGGCCGCCGATTACTATATTGCATTTAGGTCGCTAGGGCTGCAAGCCAGGTGCTGACTTAACTGATATTTGAATCTTGCACTATCTAATGTACCTCCCATACCAATGATACGGTTTTTAGGAAGTCCAGTACTGGTAAGTGCCAGATACGTCATGGTATCCATTGGATTGCTGATCACAATGATGATGGCATCTGGTGAGTACTGCAAAATATTTTGCGCAACGCCTTTTACAATACCGGCATTGGTACCAATCAATTCTTCTCTCGTCATTCCCGGTTTGCGGGGAATTCCGGAAGTAATTACTACTACATTCGACCCAGCAGTTTTTGCATAATCATTCGTGCTTCCTGTAATGCGGGTATCAAAACCCAGCAGGGTAGCGGTTTGCATCATGTCTTGTGCCTTTCCTTCGGCGAGACCTTCTTTTATGTCTAACAAAACCAGGTCATCGGCCAGTTGGGCACGGGCAATATTATCGGCAGTGGTAGCTCCTACGGCTCCGGCACCTACAACAGTAATTTTCATAAGCAGATATTGTTTGAGTAAATTTTTTACTGGGCAAAGTTAGTATTTGGCAGGATGTTATGCAGTAAAAAACGCAAAAACAATGTTATTTTCTTTGTAAAACAGCCATTAATTCACCGATTACAAACGGGTGATCTGGCACCGACCAGTACTGCACCAGTTTCCGATTGGCATCATATACCGCAACAAAGGGGGTATAACTAATAGTATAGTACGGTGCAATAAAATAACGAGTGTCTCTGCCCACCAACACATTTTGAAATAAATTCAGGTGGTATTTTTTACTAAAGGCATTCAGTTCATCCACTGATTTATAGGCGGCCATTACCAACAAGGTATTTTGCAAACTATCTGAATGGCGAATCAGTTGCTCCGTAGTTTCCAAACAATGTCCACATTCCGGCGAAAAATAAATCAGGGTGTAATACGGATAATTATACGCATTGCTGCTGCTGTATTTGCTGCTGTCGGTAAGCATTAATTCAAATACCGGTAATTTTTTGTTTTTTAAAAAAGGAGGAATACTATCCTGACCCATAGTTTGTGTGCCTATCAGCAATAGAAAACTTACAATCAGCAGACGGAATGTTTTCATGATAAAAATTATGAGGGGGGATTGGATTTTAGTTGCTCCATCATCCGCAATTCTTTGGCATCCTGTAAAAATTCAGAGGCAAAGATGAATTTGTTCAGCAGTTCGTTTTTGCTGAAGATGATATCTTTATTGCTGCCTTCCCATTGTTTGCGACCCTGATGTAAATAAATAATATGGTCGCCAATTTCCATCACACTATTCATATCGTGCGTAACAACAATCGTGGTAATATTATACTCACGGGTAATTTCCTGAATTAGTTTATCAATTACCATCGAAGTTTGTGGGTCGAGGCCCGAATTGGGCTCGTCGCAAAATAAATATTGGGGATTCATTACAACTGCCCGGGCAATGCCTACCCTTTTCTTCATGCCCCCGCTTATTTCTGCCGGATATTTTTTATGCGCATCCTTAAGATTTACCCGATCCAGTACTTCGGAAGCCCGTTTTCTTTTTTCGACGGCAGTCCACTTGGTAAACATATTCAGTGGAAATAATACATTCTCTTCAACCGTCATCGAATCAAACAAGGCCGTTCCCTGAAACAGCATACCAATTTGCTGTCGCAACATTTTACGCTCGTCTTGTTCCATCTCGAGCATGTTATTGCCATTAAAAATAATTTCCCCTTTTTCTGGAGTAAATAAGCCTACCATACATTTGGTAAGCACTGTTTTTCCACTACCACTGGTTCCAATTATCAGGTTGCACTTACCGGCTTCCATTACCGCACTGATATCTTCGAGAATGATTCTTTCTCCAAAGCTTTTATATAAATGCTGTACCTCAATCATGGTTGTTGGGTTAGATGATAACAGACCCTTGTACGTAAGTATCTAATAAAGCTACTATAAAATTTGTAATCGAAGTAAATCATCTAACGTATCACGGCGGCTGATTAATCGGGATGTTCCGTTTTCTATTAACACCTGTGCCGGTTTAAAGCGGGCATTGTAATTACTGGCCATTTCGTACCCATACGCACCGGCATTATAGAATACCAGATAGTCGCCCTCTCTTATTTCTGCGAGCGACCTGTTTTCAGCAAACTGATCAGTTTCGCAAATGTTTCCGGTAATAGTATATTGTTTTTCTGGTGCGTTGGAATGACTGATATTCTTGATGCGATGGTAGGCATCGTAAAACATAGGTCTGATCAGGTGATTAAAACCGCTGTTGATGCCGGCAAACAAGATTTGCCCACTTTGTTTCAATACATTCACTTGGGTAATCAGGTAGCCACATTCACTCACTAAAAACTTACCCGGCTCAAACCATATCTCCAGCTGCTTTCCAAACTTTGCTTTAATTTCTGCTTGTATTTCGGCGGTTTTAATGCCAAGTTCTTTCAGGTCGGTACCCGTTTCATTATCCCGGTAAGGAACTTTAAATCCTCCACCCAAATCAATACATTTTAATTCGGGGAAATTCGGAATTAGGTCTATTAATAGCCGGGCAACCTGCAGAAAAACTGCTACGTCTTTTATTTCACTGCCCGTGTGCACATGTAAGCCGGATATTTGCAGGTTATGGGTTTTTACCAGATCTAATACAAGCTGGATATCTTCTAGCGGAATGCCAAATTTACTTTTTTCGTGACCGGTAGAGATTTTCAAGTTACCCCCTGCCATAATGTTAGGGCGCAGGCGAATGCCAACCGGATAGGAATGACCAAATCGAGCCCCAAATTTTTCTAGGTTGCTCAAGCTGTCTATATTAATATGGATTCCCAGTTCGGTAGCGGCTACAATTTCTTCAAAAGCTATTCCATTGCTGGTATATAATATTTTGTTGGGCGAACAACCTGCCTGAATAGCCAGATACGCTTCATTAATAGAACTGCAATCAATTCCACAGCCCTGATTTTTTATCAGCCGAAGGATATGTAAATTGGTTAGTGCTTTACAGGCATAAAAAAATCGGGTAGTAGCGGGGTTAAAAGCGGCCCGTAATAATTGGTATTGTTCAGCAATTTTTTCTCCATCGTACACATACAGGGGAGTTGCAAATTCGTCGGCTAATTGCCGCAATACCTCATCAGAAAGGGGTTTGAACATATGCGAATATACGATACTTGTAGGGAGGTTGAGTGCCCGGAATTATGCTTCAGCCGGGGGTTGGTTAGTTGCTGCTTCATCAGCTGGGGTTGCATCGGCAGTGGGTTCTTCCGTTGTAATGGATTCTTCCGTTGGCACCGTTTCAAGATCGGCAGTATTTGTTTCTTCGGCTACCGGCCAATCTGTAAAGTCTTCGGGCTTAACTACCGTTGCTTCTACTATCTGATCTGCCAATACTTCTTTAATCTCGGGCAAATCGCCTGATGAGTTGATGCCAAAATAATCCATGAAATTCTGAGAAGTTGCATATACCAGAGGTCTTCCCGGAAGATGTTCATTTCTTCCGCTGATGATAATCAGTTCTTTTTCTAATAATTTTTGAATACTGTAATCGCTGTTTACTCCCCGAATTGCTTCAATTTCCCCTTTTGTAATGGGTTGCTTATAGGCGATGATGGAGAGAGTTTCCAGGGCAGCATTGGAAAGCCGTTTTAAAAATTTATCTCCATTCAATTGCGCGATAGTGGGATGGTATACCGATTTGGTTAAAAACTGCCAGCCACCTCCGCTTTGTTTTACTTCAAACGGATAAAATTCTGCACTGTATTTTTCGCGAATACCATCGAGGGCTGCATCTATTTGTTCAATAGTAGCCCTTTCCTCCATAAATCCAAAAGCATTGTTAATCAGTTCCAGTATATCGGCAGCAGTAAGCGGCTTTTCGCTGGCAAAAATTAATACTTCAATGTGCGGTATAATTTGACTAAGCTCCATGTTAGGTTGATAAGGGTATCCGGGTAAAAGGGTTACTACAATTAGGAGCCCTGCAATGCAGCAGCACCACTTACTATTTCGGTTAATTCGGTAGTAATGGCAGCCTGTCTTGCTCTGTTGTAACTTATTTTTAAAGATTTCAGTAATTCGTTGGCATTGTCACTAGCTTTATCCATAGCCGTCATGCGAGCACCATGTTCACTGGCATTACCATCCAATACCGCCTTGTACAATTGTGTATTTAATATCTTGGGCATCAATTCGGCAATCAGCTGATCTTTTGCAGGCTCAAAAATAAAGTCCGACTTTTTTTCACCGGCCTTTTTAGCAACTTTTGGTATGGGCAAAAATCTTTCTGCTACAAATCGCTGGGTGCCGGCATTTTTAAATTCACTGTATACTAATTCTACCGCATCAAATTCCTTACTTTCGAAAGCAACCATCGCGGCAGTTGCTGCTTCCTGCACCTGAGAAAAACTGAGCTTTAGATAAATATCTTTAAAGCGGGCATCAGTTTTAAATCCGGCTTTCGTCATGCCTTCCCATCCCTTTTTACCAATATTCCAGATAGTGATGTTTCCCTTTTTGTGTTGGGCAGGATATTTTTCGGCAATGGTAGCTTTGGCTAACTTAATCAGATTGGCATTGTATCCCCCACACAAGCCTCGGTCACTGGTAATAACAATCAACAGAACCTTTTCAATTGTTCTTTCTTCCGCTAGTTTAATGGCAACACCCCCATCTAAATTGCTCACAATATTACTCAGCATTTCCTGCAACTTATTGGCATAAGGCCTCATCTGTGTAATTGCATCCTGGGCTCTACGCAACTTGGCAGCACTCACCATTTTCATGGCTTTGGTAATTTGCTGGGTGCTCTGTACACTTTTAATCCGATTCCGTACTTCTTTTAACTGACCTGCCATATATAAATAATTTCAATGTTTATAGTCTGGAAATAGTTGCTATGGATTGGCTCTGTTGTAAGCCTCATTTGTTTGGGCTGCAAAACTAACCAAAACGGGGTGAAATTCCATTGATATGTGCAAAAATACCAACGTTTCAGCCGGAAAACTTTTCTCGGGAGCTTCCATTACCACCGGTAGGTAAGTCCCAATCCATTTGCACCAACCCCCAATTGTATTTTTTTCGCTTCCTCGTGAATGGCTTTGCCGTTTTTCTGGTGTGCAAAGTATTGTACCAGATCTAAAACCAATAAAAAACTCCCCTGAATTACCAAACTATTCCCAAATCCGATATTCCGATCGTTCTGCAGGCGTAGCCCTTTTTCCTTCATATATAAACCCGTCATAATGTATGCTACATCCAGTCCGGAATTCAATAATAGCAGTTTTTCAACCGTTTTTTGTTCCTGTAGCAGGTCAGCCGGTGTAATTTGTTGCCTAAGCTGCATTTTCAGGGCCCAAATACCCAATCCTGCAATTGCCAGATTAACGGTATTCCAATAGGCATTCATTTGATGCAGGTAACGGGTACTTCCGGTAGTATTGGTGGCAGAAATGGCTCCCTGAACAATATTGGCTGCGGCCCAGGAGCCCAGCACATACAAATGATTTTGGTTGATGGTTAGTCTTCGCTTGTTTAGCGAGTCCCAAACATTGCTTTGTGCCTGAACTAACGGCCCCATCAGCAGCAGGCAGCAAACAAAAGAAATAGTTGAACAGCGCATAATTATGTTAAGTTTTACGATAAATCTAGTTGCTAAACCCCGATTGCCTTAGTATGGTGTCAAATTGTTTACCTTTGACGGCTCAAAAAAGAAGTGTCAAATTGTCGTTTCGGGCAATTCAGCACCCTTTTTGGCTATACTAATGAATCTATCAACGAATTAAAAAATATGTTCAAATTTATCTCAAAGTTATTGGGCGGCAGCAAAAGTGAAAAAGATGTTCAGAAAATAATGCCTGTGGTTCAACAGACGCTTTCATTTGGAGAACCATTAACAGGGTTAAGCAATGATGCACTCCGCAATAAAACTGCTGAATTTAAGTCTCGTATCCAGGCGCACCTGGCAACTATCGATGCCGAGATTTTAGAACAGAAAACAGCCGCTGAGCAATTGCCGGTAGAAGATATTCATGGAAGAGATGAAATTTATCGCAGTATTGATAAGCTGAAAAAAGACCGGGATAAAAAAATAGAAGAAATTCTGTTTACGATTCAGCCCGAAGCTTTTGCCGTTGTAAAAGAAACAGCCCGCCGATTTACACAGCAAACTGAAATACGTAGCTCGGTAACTCAGTTAGACCGAGATTTTTCTATTCGCAAGCCCTATATAACTATTCAGGGAAATGAATCTTTTTACAGTAATAGTTGGACGGCCGGTGGAGGAAAAATTACCTGGAATATGGTGCATTATGATGTGCAGTTGATTGGCGGATCCGTTTTACATCAGGGAAAGATTGCCGAAATGGCAACCGGTGAAGGTAAAACATTGGTATCTACCTTACCCGCCTACCTGAATGCACTGGCCGGAGAAGGCGTTCACATAGTAACTGTAAACGATTACCTGGCAAAACGAGATAGTGAGTGGAACGGTCCTTTATTCGAATGGCTGGGGTTACGAGTTGATTGTATTGATAAGCATGAACCCAACAGCGAAGCCCGTCGCAATGCCTATCTGGCTGATATTACCTATGGTACCAATAACGAATTTGGTTTCGATTACCTGCGCGATAACATGGTGCATGCACCCGAAGAAATGGTGCAGCGCAAACACCATTTTGCTATGGTAGATGAGGTGGATAGTGTATTGATTGATGATGCACGTACCCCCTTAATTATTTCCGGTCCGGTTGGGCATGTTACCGGTGAACAACAGTTTTTTGAACTAAAACCCCGCATAGAAAAACTGGTGGATGCGCAGAAAAGAGCTGCGAATCAATTTTTAAATGAAGCCCGCAAAAAAATTGCCGACGGAAACGACGATCCCAAAGATGGTGGATTGGCCTTGTTCAGAGCACACAGAGGATTGCCCAAAAATAGTGCCCTGATTAAATTTTTAAGTGAGCCCGGTATTCGGGTGATTTTGCAGAAAACCGAAAATTATTATCTCGCCGATCAGTCGAAGGAAATGCCCAAGGCCGACGAAGAGCTCTATTTCTACATTGAAGAGAAAAATAATTCGGTTGAGCTTACAGAAAGAGGGATCCAACTGATCACCCGTGCCGGGGAAGATCCTCAGTTTTTTGTACTGCCCGATATCAGCATGTCGTTATCCGCAGTTGAATCTGAGGAAAATATATCTGCCGAAGATAAAATTCATCGCAAAGAAGCTATCATCAACGAATATTCGGTTAAAGCTGATCGTATCCATACGGTGCACCAGTTATTAAAAGCATATACCCTGTTTGATAAAGATGTGGAGTATGTGGTGATGGATGGTGCCGTAAAAATAGTAGACGAGCAAACCGGTCGTATCCTAGATGGCAGAAGATACTCGGATGGATTACACCAGTCAATTGAAGCCAAGGAAAATGTAAAAATTGAAGCGGCCACACAAACCTATGCCACGGTAACCCTTCAGAATTATTTCAGAATGTACCATAAGTTGGCGGGTATGACGGGTACTGCAGAAACAGAAGCGGCTGAGCTATGGGATATTTATAAGTTAGATGTGGTAAGTATCCCAACTAATGTGCCGGCTATTCGAAAAGATGAAGAAGATTTATTGTTCAAAACCAAGCGCGAGAAATTTAAAGCAGTAATAGAAGAGATTATCCGTTTACGTGAAGCTAAGCGTCCGGTGTTGGTGGGTACCACTTCCGTTGAAGTAAGTGAATTGCTCAGCCGGATGCTGAACCAAAATAAAGTTCCTCACAACGTACTCAACGCCAAACAACATGCCAGAGAAGCACAGATTGTAGCGGAAGCCGGCTTTGCAGGCGCTGTAACCATTGCCACCAATATGGCAGGTCGCGGTACCGATATTAAACTGGGGCCGGGTGTAAAGGAAGCGGGCGGATTGGCCATTCTGGGAACGGAAAGGCATGAATCAAGAAGGGTAGACCGCCAGTTGAGAGGTAGGGCGGGTCGTCAGGGAGATCCTGGTTCGTCTTTGTTTTTTGTGTCGCTGGAAGATGATTTGATGCGGATGTTCGGCAGTGAGCGGATTGCCAAAGTGATGGATTTCGCCGGCTATAAAGAAGGCGAAGTGATTCAGGAGCGCATGATTACAAAATCGATTGAGCGTGCTCAGAAAAAAGTAGAAGAAAACAATTTCGGAATCCGGAAGCGCTTGCTGGAATATGATGATGTGATGAATAAGCAGCGGACCGTAATTTATACTAAACGGAATCACGCATTGTTTGGAGAACGACTAGCCCTCGATTTAGATACAGCCTTTTATTCTGTAGCCGAAGAACAAGTGGCTGCCTATAAAGACATGAATGATTTTGAGGGATTCCGCCTTGCTGTTATTGTGAACTTTGGAATTGATGTACCTTTTTCGGAAGCTGAAATGAACAAAGAAAAATTGTACCTCGCTGCTATCAGCTCATACGAAAGAAAGAAGGCGGATATGAGTAAACAGGCAATTCCTGTATTCAATAATATTCGTGTTCAACAAGGGCGCAAAATAGATAATGTGGTGGTGCCCTTTACCGATGGTAGAAAAATGATTCAAGCACTGGCTAATCTGCAACTAACCATTGATTCCAAAGGGCAAGAGATGGCAAATGCTTTAGAAAGAACGGTTGCACTCGCCTTTATTGATGATGCGTGGAAAGAGCATCTGCGTGCCATGGACGATTTGAAGCAAAGCGTACAAACCGCTACCTACGAACAGAAAGATCCCCTGGTTATTTATAAGATGGAAGCTTTTGAACTGTTCCGCAGAATGGATGCAACGGTAAACCGCGATATGGTTCAGTTTCTTTGTCATGCCAGTATTCCACTCAACGATGGCGATGAACTGAAAGAAGGAAGGCAAGAAAAAACAGATATGAGTCACATGAATACCAGCAAAATGGATGTTGATGGCGCACCAACTGAAAATGAATATTTTGATCCCACTGCTACCAAGCAACAGCCGGTAGTAGCTGCCCCTAAAATAGGCAGAAACGATCCCTGCCCCTGTGGTAGTGGCAAAAAATTTAAGGCCTGCCACGGTAGGGAGGTATAATGCTTGGTTTTAAATGATGGTTTATGCAGTTGAATCACCTGATTGATCATACACTCCTTAAACCCACTACCCTGGTGAAGGATATCAATCAATTGTGTATCGAAGCCCGGGATTATGGCTTTGCCGCAGTATGTGTTCCACCGCCATTTGTAAAAATAGCAAAAGAGCATTTGGTAAACAGCACTGTGAAAGTGGCCACGGTAATTGGCTTTCCATTTGGATATTCCGCCATTGAAGCCAAGATTGCCGAAGTAGTGCTGGCTATGGTAGATGGTGCCGATGAATTGGATGTGGTAGCCAATATTTTAGCCATTAAAAATCAGGATTGGGTATTAATCGCCAATGAAATCAACCACATTCTGCCGATAATTCGATCTAAAAATCGGGTAATTAAAGTAATTATAGAATCGGGCGTGTTAACCCGGGATGAAATTATTGCTTGTTGTGATATATATGGTTCTGCAGGAATTGACTTTCTGAAAACCTCAACCGGATATGCCGAAAAAGGAGCTTCGGTTGAAGATGTGGCCCTATTTAGAAAACATTTGCCGGATGCGGTTCAGATTAAGGCTTCGGGCGGAATTCGCGACTATGCATTTGCCAAAGCACTGGTAGATGCTGGTGCCAGCCGTTTGGGAACCAGTTCAGGAGTAGCTATTGTAAAAGGAGCAACGAATCAATCAACCAACTACTGATTACACATTTTAAAAGCGCAGTATGAAAAGGTTACTATCAGCTATTATAGGGTTTGCCGGATGTTTCATCGGGGTATCCGTAAAAGCAGCGGATACTACCATTGTTATAAAAGATCCCCGGTTAGAAGTGCTTTCGCAAAAGCAACGGGTAATCAACCAGAAATTATCCATGATGGCCGGCAACGGACTATACAAAGGATTTCGCATTCAGGTAATCAGTACCAATAAAAGGGAAGAAGCCATGCGAATCAAATCAGAAGTAATGTCCAACTTTCCTGAACATAAAGCCTATATCATTTATCAGAGTCCTAACTTTAAAGTACGAATCGGTAACTTTATTCGAAGAGAGGAGGCCGACAAAGTAAAAATCCTGTTGAATAAGTTTTACCCACAGGGAGTTTATATATTGTGGAAGACGCGGTAGAATATAATCCCCGGGAAGAGGAACTTCCCGTTAATTGAAGCGTATGTTAGCTGAGAAAATACAAACACTTGCCAGAAAATATGCCGATGAATTTATACAGGTTCGGCATCACTTACATGCCCATCCTGAGCTAAGTTATCAGGAGTTTGCAACCAGTACTTTTGTGCAGGAAAAACTAACCGAAATAGGCATACCCTTCCAGGTAATTTCCGAAACCGGCGTTGTAGCAATTATTGAAGGAAAGAACCCCAGTAAAAGGGTATTGGCACTCCGGGCTGATATGGATGCCCTTCCCATTCAAGAAGAAAATGAAGTACCTTATCGCTCAGTAAACATTGGGGTAATGCATGCTTGTGGTCATGATGTGCATACAACTTTATTATTGGGAGCAGCTAAAATTTTAACTGAGTTGAAAGACGAATGGGAAGGAACGTTAAAGCTGATTTTTCAGCCGGGGGAAGAGAAAAATCCGGGTGGAGCAAGTTATATGATTCGCGATGGGGTTTTAGAAAATCCATCACCCCAGGGAATTATTGCCTTGCACGTGCATCCGGGATTGGATTTTGGAAAGTTGAGTTTTAGAAAAGGTAGGGTAATGGCTAGTGCCGATGAAATCTATATTACCATTAAAAGCAAAGGGGGACATGCAGCTGCCCCTCACTTAACGGCAGATACGGTATTAATTGCTGCACAACTGGTGGTATCATTGCAACAAATTATCTCTAGAAATAATAATCCGATATCTCCTTCGGTATTATCTATTTGTTCTATTCAAGGGGGAAATGCCACCAACGTAATTCCTAGTGAGGTAAAAATGATGGGCACTTTTCGGGCAATGGATGAAGCCTGGCGCTATAAGGCACACGAATTAATCAGAAAACAGGCAACCGGTTTGGTAGAAGGGATGGGGGCCGAACTTGATCTGCATATTGATGTAGGATACCCAACGGTAGATAATGATCCGGCTTTTACCGAGTTGGTTTGGAAACAAGCGGCTACCTGGATGGGTGCCCAAAATGTGTTGGAAACCGAAATGAGGATGGGTGCCGAAGATTTTGGATATTATTCACAGCAAATACCGGGATGCTTTTTTAGAATTGGTGTGCGTAACGAAGAAAAGGGAATTATACATCAGGTGCATACGCCCCATTTTAATATAGACGAACGAGCAATTGAAAAAGGAATCGGTGTTATGGCCTGGCTGGGCGCTACCGTATTTCCGCATTCCGTTAACGGATCGGTTGGTTAACGAATATTTGTTTACTTTGTAATAGATTATTGAACTGACTATAATTTTTCCTTACCGGAATGAAAATCTAGCAAATGGCGAAGCAAACTGATTTACATAGAGAACAGGCACTCGAATACCATGCTGGCGGAAGACCGGGCAAAATTGAAGTGGTTCCTACCAAGGAAGCTAAAACCCAGCGGGATCTTTCGCTGGCCTATAGCCCCGGAGTAGCAGAGCCCTGTAAAGAAATTGCAGCAAATCGCGAAGATGTTTATAAATATACCGCTAAAGGAAACCTGGTTGCCGTAATTACAAATGGCACTGCTGTTTTGGGCTTGGGTGATATCGGACCAGAAGCTAGTAAGCCGGTTATGGAAGGGAAAGGAGTATTATTTAAAATTTTTGCCGACATAGATGTTTTTGATATTGAAATTGATGAAAAAGATCCTGAAAAATTTGTACAAATAGTAAAGTCGCTGGGACCCACTTTTGGCGGGATTAACCTCGAAGATATCAAGGCTCCAGAATGTTTTTACATAGAGCAGCAACTCCGCGAGCAAATGAATATTCCAGTGATGCACGACGATCAGCATGGTACCGCTATCATCAGCAGTGCTGCCTTGCTGAACGCATTGGAATTGCAAAAGAAAAAAATAGAAAAGGTTCGCTTTGTGGTGAATGGTGCCGGAGCAGCTGCCTTGGCTTGTGTTCAGCTATATATCGCGCTGGGAGCGAAGTACAGTAATTTTATACTTTTTGATAAGGATGGAGTTATCCATCAAAAAAGAACAGACTTGGGCGATATTCAGCGAAAGTTTGCGGTGGAAAAATCAGACTGGACACTCGATAAAGCGATGAAGGATGCAGATGTATTTTTGGGATTGAGTGTGGGCAATGTGGTTTCAACCGACATGATTAAATCGATGGCAAAAAATCCCATTGTTTTTGCCATGGCCAATCCCGATCCGGAAATTTCTTATGAGTTGGCTACTTCGGTTCGGAAAGATATTATTATGGCTACCGGAAGGTCGGATTATCCCAATATGGTAAACAATGTACTTGGGTTTCCTTATATATTTCGGGGAGCACTGGATGTTCGTGCACTGCAGATTAATGAGCCCATGAAGCTGGCCGCAGTAAAGGCATTGGCTAACCTGGCCAAGTCGCCGGTTCCGGATATCGTGAATATGGCATACAATCAGCAGAACATGGCTTTTGGTCCGGAATATATTATTCCCAAGCCACTAGATCCCCGGTTATTAGCCACGGTTGCACCGGCGGTTGCACAGGCTGCCATGGACAGCGGTGTGGCACAAAAAATTATTACCAATACCGAAGCGTATCAACTGGAATTAAATAAACGACTCGGACTAGATAATCAACTGATGCGGGTGATAAGCAATAAAGCCCGAAAAGATCCAAAGCGACTATTATTTGCAGAAGCAGATAACCAGAAAATATTAAAAGCCGCTAGCATATTATATGATGAAGGAACAGCTTATCCAATATTATTGGGCGATCCGATAAAGATTAATAAGATTGCAGAAGAAAATAATATCGACTTATCTGATATTCCCATCATTGATCCGCGCAGCGACGAGCAGGAGGCTAAGCGTGAATTTTATGGTCAGCTCTTCTTTAAAAAACGCCAGCGAAAAGGGGTGAATCACTACGAGAGTATGAAGATGATGAAGGATCGCAATCATTTTGGTTGTATGATGGTGGAAACAGGTGATGCAGATGCCATGTTAAGCGGACTAACAAAAAATTATGCAGAAGCTATTCGTCCGGCGCTACAGATTATTGGAACGGAAGAAGGCGTGAAGAAAATTGCTGGAATGTACCTGCTGCTCACCAAAAAGGGACCTTTGTTTCTGGCCGATACAACTGTAAACTTTAATCCCACAGCCGAAGAACTGGCAGATATTACCCAGATGGTAGCCAAAGAGGTAAGAAATTTCAACCTGACTCCCCGCATTGCTTTGTTGAGCTATAGTAATTTTGGAAGCAGTGATTCACCCGAAGCCAGATTGGTAGCGGATGCAACCCGGTTACTCAAACAGCGGAATCCATCCTTGATTGTAGATGGAGAGATGCAGGGAAGCATGGCATTTAATAAAGAAATTTTGCGTGATAATTATCCTTTCAGTGATTTGGTTGATCAGGATGTGAATGTGCTGATATTTCCTAGTCTTACTTCCGGCAATGTGGCCTACAATTTATTGAAGGAAGTGGGTGGGGCAGATGCTATTGGGCCTATATTATTGGGGTTAAAAAAACCTGTGCATGTTTTGCAACTGGGAAGTACGGTAAGAAATATTATTAATATGGCAACAGTAGCAGTAATGGATGCCCAATTGAAATGCAGGATGGATACCGACGCAGCCGTTCAAAAGAGCACTTGGTGGAAGCGTTTGAAGAAGAGAAAAAAATAATTATTAGTTTCTAGTATTGATATAAGCCACATGAATTTTTTTACACATTTTGGTACTTATTTGTTGATGCTTAAGGGCATGTTCACCAAGCCCGAAAGTGGCAGGATGTACTGGAAGGAATTTATGCATCAATGTGTAGAAATTGGCATAGGTGCATTACCTATTGTAGTGATTATTTCTATTTTTTTGGGTGCAGTTACCACCATTCAAACTGCCTACCAGTTGGTGAGTCCTTTAGTTTCTCAGGCAACAATCGCTCAAATTGTTAGAGATAGCATGATACTCGAATTATCCCCTACCGTTTTATGTGTTGTGCTCGCAGGGGTAATAGGCAGTAAAATAGCCAGTGAATTGGGAAATATGCGAATCAGTGAGCAAATTGATGCTTTAGAAATTATGGGCATTAATACAAAAAGTTATCTGATTATGCCTAAAATTCTCGCCTCCTTGGTTGTGATGCCTTGTTTGGTAGTATTGTCTGCTGTACTCGGAATTTGGGGAGGAAGATTTGCGGGTTCTGCTACTGGCATTCTGGCGCCAGATATATTTGATATTGGTTTGAGGCAAAACCTGAATGAGTACAATATCAATTTTGCCTTGTATAAATCCTACACATTTGCATTTATCATCAGCAGTATTTCCTGTTACTTTGGATATAACGTTAAGGGAGGTGCACTGGAAATCGGAAGAGCCAGTACCAGTGCAGTAGTGATAAGTTGTATTTTGATATTGGTAGCCGATTATGCATTGGCCGCCTTGTTATTATAGTTGATAATTTACAAACTGATTCAAATGAAATTACTTGTAATTATTTTATCGATTACCATTTCTTTTTCTGCTACTGCCGCCGACTCATTATATCATCCAAAGGCAGATGCCAGAAAGGAGATTGCTCTTGCAGTGGCTAAGGCCCGGGCACAAAACAAACACGTACTTATTCAGGCCGGTGGTAACTGGTGCGGCTGGTGTATCGAGTTCAACCGTTTTGTTACTAACGACACTTCCCTAAACTCCATAATACAGTCCAATTACATAGTGTATCATCTGAATTATAGTCAGGAAAATAAAAACGCCGCTATTTTTAAAGAGTATGGATTCCCCAATCGATTCGGGTTTCCGGTATTTCTTGTATTAAATGCAGATGGAAATTTGATACACACACAAAATTCCAGCTACTTGGAACTGGGAAAAAGTTATGATGCCCGAAAAGTTAAGGAATTCCTGCTAAGCTGGACGAACAATGCACTGCAAGCTTCCTCCTATCCCTATTTATATCAGTAAACAAATTGTATGAATCCACATTTCGAAACCTTTAGAGGTAAAATCAGTAGTCCAATAAGTTTTCGGTTCTTTCTTTTGCAAAAACTGCCCACTGCTTATTTATGTGGGTTGCGCATAAAGGAGCTGAATGCCAACACTACTGTAATTTCTGTAAGGCATGGGTGGTTTAACCAAAACCCCTTCCGCTCTATGTATTTTGCGGTTCAATCGATGGCTGCAGAAATGAGTACGGGGTTGATGAGTTTTGGACAGGTGTATCGCCGAAACCCGGCTGTTAGTATGCTGGTAGTAAAATTGGAAGCCTCTTTTATAAAAAAAGCAACCGGACTTATTTTATTCACCTGTACGGATGGGGCATTAATTGATAAGGCGGTTGAGGATACGATTGTTTCCGGCGAAAGTACCCAAATTGTTACCCGTTCTGTGGGAACGAATGAAAATAATGAAGTAGTAGCTGAATTTCTAATCACCTGGAGTTTCAAGGCCCGTAAAAATTAATAAATGAAAATCAGTTTTCACGGGGCAGCCCGAACCGTAACAGGATCTAAACACCTAATAACACTTCGTTCCGGTAAAAAAATCTTACTAGACTGTGGCATGTTTCAGGGAATGGGAAAAGAAACCCAACCACTAAATGCCAGTTTTGGATTTACCCCAAGTGAGGTAGATTTACTCATATTGTCTCATGCTCATATCGACCACTGCGGATTGATTCCCAAATTGGTGAAAGAGGGTTTTGAAGGACCTATCTATTCTACACCTGCCACCAAAGAACTCAGTGCCATATTGCTGGAAGATTCAGCAGAGATACAAAGAGACGACACTCGATTTATCAATAAGCGAAGAGCCAAACAAGGGCTACCTCCCTTTGAGCCATTGTACGATTTATCGGATGCCTCCAGAGCACTTGATTTGTTTATTACCGTGGAATACGATCAATGGCAATCTGTGTTACCCGAGCTGGAAGTTATGTTTACCGATGCTGGTCATATTATTGGTAGCGCAGCGGTTCATTTAAGGATCACTGAGAATGAAAAAACTACACGAATAACTTTTAGTGGCGATGTGGGCCGATACAATGATGCTATTTTACGAGCCCCTGCTACTTTTAGTCAAACCGATTACCTGCTATTAGAAAGCACTTATGGAAACCGCTTACACGAAGAAGTTACCGGTGCACCCGATAAACTATTAGAGTGGATTGAAAAAACCTGCATTCAGAAAAAAGGGAAATTAATTATTCCGGCATTTAGCGTAGGGCGCACCCAGGAAATTTTATATGCACTTAATCAACTGGAAGAAGAAAACCGTTTGCCGGCAGTACCCATTTATGTAGATAGTCCCTTGAGTGGTGAGGCAACTGCCCTATTAAAAAAATATCCTCAGTACTTTAATAAAAGAATTAGAAAAGTGATGGAAAAGGATGAAGATCCTTTTGACTTTAAGGGCTTACATTTTATTAAAGAGGCTGCGGAAAGTAAACGATTGAATGATATGACACAACCCTGTATCATCATTTCTGCCAGTGGTATGGCCGATGCAGGTAGAGTGAAACATCATATTATGAATAATATCAGTAATCCATCAACCACTATTTTGTTGGTGGGCTACTGCGAACCCCGATCGCTGGGGGGCCGATTGGCCAATGGCGACAAAGAAGTGAAAATTTACGGCGAGATGTATGATGTGGTGGCCGAAGTAGGAGAGATGCGGAGTATGAGTGCCCACGGCGACTATGATGATCTTTGTCAGTTTGTGGCCTGTCAGGATATTGCTGCCATTAAAGTATTATTTCTGGTGCATGGAGAATATCAAGTGCAGGAAGCATTTAAAGAGAAATTATTGCATAAAGGATTCCGCTTTATTGAAATTCCCGATCTTCATGAGCAATACATTTTGGAATAATGTTACCCAACACCCTACTTTCTCGTTTACTTGGCATATATACTGCTCAATTCGGAGAGCCAGCCTGTGTAGTGAAGGCACCTGGCAGAATCAATTTTTTAGGGGAGCATACAGATTATAATCTCGGTTATGTAATGCCCGCGGCCATCGATAAGGCTATTTATATTGCAATAGGCAGCAGAGCAGATAATCGAATTGAATTGTTGTCCGCTGACTTTAACGATACCTACAGTGGGCGGATAGATGAACTCACTCATTCCGAAAAGAGTTGGCCCAATTATCTGTTGGGGGTTGTTCAGCAATTACAACAACACCAACTCTATCCATCCGGATTTAATGCGGTAATTCTTTCTGATTTGCCGGTGGGCGCTGGACTTTCTTCTTCTGCTGCATTAGAATGTGCCGGGTTACTGGCATTAGATCAGCTTTGCAATTTTCATCTGCCTACCCTTACCATGGTTACAATGGCGCAGGCTGCTGAGAATAGTTTTATAGGACTACAGTGCGGCATCATGGATCCGTTTGCCAGTATGTTTGGAAAAAACAATGAACTGATTAAGCTGAATTGTTCTAATCTCGATTATACATATTTGCCCTTCCACTTTCCGGATGTAGAGATGGTACTATTGGATACAGGCGTAAAGCATTCGCTTGCGGGCTCAGAATATAATTTGCGCAGAGAAGAATGCCTGGCGGGACTAGAAAAAATACAGCAAAAGTTTCCCCTTGTACCATTTTTGAGTGCAGCAACCATGGAACAAGTGAACCTAAGTATTCCTGCCGATACCATTATTTATCGCAGGTGTGCCTATGTTGTGCAGGAGAATAGCCGGCTTTTAGCAGCAGCAGAAAATCTTAAGAATCAGGATATCATTTCATTTGGCCAAAAAATGTATGCAACCCATGCCGGTTTGAGGGATTTATATGCGGTCAGTTGCCCCGAGGCCGATTTTTTGGTGAAAGAAGCCCAACTATCTAATCAGGTAATGGGTGCCCGGATGATGGGGGGCGGATTTGGGGGATGTACACTTAACCTGATTTCTGCTGTTGAAGTAGCATCCTTTATTGAATCCATTACCCAACAATACCAACATCAGTTCAACCGTAATTTGGTAAGTTATCGGGTGAAATTATCTGCCGGCGCATCGGTGATTACGGAATAGAATAAAATTTCTATTGATAATCAACCCTTTTTCTTGTTTAAAATCACCAAAATGGCAAATTGAAACAATCTAAAATAGTAATACTATACTAACTGATTTTATATTTGCGTTACTATAACGCCATGGATAATTGGTATTTAAAAAAAAATTATATGAAAAAAACATTCATCCTCGCTTTCTTGCTTACAATCGTTAGCATTTCTTTTGGCCAAAACACCCGCTTTCACATTTACACCGGGTATGCTTTTGACGATGATATAGATTCTTACTACGATGCTAACAACTATTATAAGGGAACTATCCGTGGTAATTTTATGTGGGGAGGTGGAATTGAGTTCATGCCACATAAGTACACCGGTTTTGAAGTAAGTTATTTGAGAATGGATACCGAGGCTCCTATGACGTATTATAAAAATGGCACAAAGAATAAGACTTTTTTGGTTGGCATTAATAATATCATGATTGGAGGTAACCGTTACTTTCCAGTTGCCAGCAAAAGAGTTGAACCCTATGTAGGTGCTATGTTGGGTATGACTATTTTCAGCATTAAAAATTCAGATGCTGGTGGAAGCAAAACTTCTACTAAGTTCGGTTATGGATTTAAAATGGGTACGAATATTTATGTTACTGAAACGGTAGGTATCAAATTGCAGGCTCAGTTGATGTCGGTTACGCAAGCAGTAGGTGGTGGTGCTTATTTTGGTACTGGTGGAGCTGGATTAGGACTTGCCTCTTATTCTTCCATGTTACAAGTTGGCTTGGGTGGCGGATTAGTGTTCAAACTCTCACCGGCTAAGAAATAGTTTTCTCTTTATTGATGCATTTATTTAGCTCAGGGAATCGCCTGAAAAAAAAATTACTTGTACCGTCTTCTGCCCGTTGGGTGAAGACGGTATTTTGTATTCTATGCGTTTGCAATATTTCGTATGGTCAGGAAAGAGTTACCATACATGATTTGGGGGATGTAATTAAGCAGGTGCTAAAGAAAAAAGTAGATTCCACAAAGCCAGCCAAAAAGCCGGGGATTCCCATATTGCCATCATTTGGATATAATCCCAGTTTAGGGTTTGTAATTGGGGCAAAAAAAACAACTACGGCTTCTGTAATAGGGGTAGAGGCATTGTATACATCTAAAAATATTATTACCCTGCAGGCTCGCCATAATGTTTTTTTGCCGGACAATCGACTCAATTTTCAGGGAAACTGGCAGGTTTCTCGATTTGGTATTGTTGATTTTGGAATTGGTTCTGGCAACGCACGAGATAGTAAAGACGAATTTAATTTAGATGAATTCCCACTCGAAAATTCGGATAGTTCTTTTCCGATTACCTTTAATTATATTCGACTTCAAGAGAAAGTGTATGTGAAAGTAGCCCCTCATTTTTTTATAGGAGGTGGGATTAATATCAATATGCATAAGCGCATAACCGATGAAAAACTTTCCCCCACCTTCAGTACTCCCCATTTTTTATATTCAGTAAGAAATGGATTTAGTTCAACAGACTATAACGCCAACGGTTTATTATTTTCTTTACAATATAACACCCGTGAACATCCTATCCGCTCTTATGGAGGGATGTATGCCGAACTTACTTTAGGTACAAACGCCAGTTGGATGGGAAGCTCACAGCGAGCCGTTCAACTTCAATATGAATTTAGAAAATACTGGAGTTTAAGTAAACAACGTCCGGATAAAGTGTTGGCATTTTGGCACTGGGGCTCGTATATGGTAAGCGGTAAAGTTCCCTATCTGGATTTGCCAGGAACCGGTTCAGACGCCTATTACCGGATGGGGAGAGGCTACACCATTGGAAGAGTAAAAGGCCCCTCCTACGCTTTTTTTGAAACCGAATATAGATTTCCCATAACTGCCAATCACTTATTGAGCGGGGTTTGTTTTGTTAATATGCAAACTGCCTCAGACGATTTGGGCAAAAAAATATTTCAGTTCTGGGAACCGGCTGTTGGAACAGGCTTACGCATTCTATTTCAAAAGCAAAGCCGCAGCACGATCTGTATCGATTATGCAAAGGGTAGAGGATCTAGTGGAATATTTTTTGGCTTAAACGAGGCTTTTTGATAGCAGCCATCAATTTCGATTTACTTTTTCAAATCGAGTAGCCCCTTCCCATTCCTTTTCATTACCTTAATAGTACTTGATAAATTTCCCGATAAATATTCTATTTGATCTGTTCGAACCAGGGTAATTTCACCAGTATTATATTTAGGGGGTTCGGGATAAAAAATAGTAGCCCATTCTCCCTTGATTTCAACCAATATGGCCGGCCGAAAATGTTCATTGTCTTTCACTAAAATGGGTTGTGCTTTTTCCTCCAATTCACTCCCCAATTTTTCACCGGTAGTTGTTTTTAGCAAGGCATATCCTGGCATAAAAGTGAGCACATGATTCTCTAATGCATTTACCCATTTTCTAAATAAACTTACCCGAACTAGCAGTCCACCAATGAAGAAAATGGTCAACATAATTACAATGGTTATTAATATCCGTAACCTAAATAACCCAACCTGTTCGGGAATATGTTGGATGATGGGAACGAGTAATTTCTCAACCTGCATATACACCCTGCCTAAAATTACCAACGTAACGGTAACAGGCAGTAAGAAGAGGACTCCTGCTGCGATGGTGGTTCTGATAAATTTCATGGGTTGTGTTTATTTCATTGCAAACTATTTCATCCTATCGATACTCTAAACGGGTACTTTGTATGAATTGATAAAATGAAACATGCTCCCAATGTTACAACCGGTATGGGATTATCGCTGATAAGTATTGGTAACTGATTGTCCGCTGGTATCTGTTAGGGAGTAAGTAAATTTATTGGATGCATCCCAACTGTAGGCTACAGATCCAAACTTGGTCCCTATTTTATAGGTGAGTAGATACGCATTGGTTCCGCTGGAAACAAAATTGGTGATGGATGCCCCATTTAGTGGGTTGGTGGCAGGCCGTGCACCCTTGGCAAAAGCCTGCGGCAAAATTTGATTTTCAGGCGCCGGTGTACTCGGGTCGAGGATTACTTTTCCCCTCATAGCTCCTACCACATAAGGGTAAGTGGCTGTGCCATGGTAGTGGTATTGAGTTGTATTCCAGGGGTGCCCATGGCAGCTGTCTAAACTAGTGAGGTTAGTTCCATCGGGCTCTTTTTCTCCATATACCGGAAATCCATCCAGTGCATAAGCAATCGGTAAATTACCCGTAACGGTTGCTAAATGTAGTGGAGCGGCATGGTAGTGATAGTCATCTGCCTTTCCACAATGTCCTCCCCAATTATCCAGTTCCCCAATTTTATACGAATCTTCCCCGCGGTTATTCAAGGCATTAAAAATAGGAATCCCATTAACAGCCAGCGCTACTGCCCCCTTCATAAAGTTTGATTTGGTACTTAAAGGCACTGCAGCCATAACAGGTTGCAGCGGAATTGACCAGCTATTGGTACCCGTATAATTCTGTGGAATAGGAACCTGCTGTTGCCAGCTGGTAATGCCAACCATCATATTGTGATTAGGAAATCCTGTAGCACTCACATAATAATAAGTATTATCGAAATTGGTATTCACAGAAGGCTTAAAAGCAGCAAATACTGAATCCATAAATCCTGTTCTTGTTTTGGGAACAACTATACTGGTACCCGTGGTAGTATTGTTTGGGTTGGAATCAGCCGTTTTTTTACACGAAAAAAAGATAACGAGCGCACCCGTAATCCAATAAGAAGTGCGCCGATAATTCGGTGGTAATAATTGAAACTGTTGGTTACTTTTTTTGAGCATAAACAAAATGCCCAAAATGAGTAGGCATAGCAGAAGTGGGATAGGGGTAAAATAATAGCCGCTTTCAGTTGCAGGTGCAAAAAATATCGGCGTACGGTTGATGGCTTCTGTTCGGCTGATTTTACTTTGTAATAGCAGTTGATCCTGTTTGGAAAAAGATTCCATCGGCAAAGAAATCAGCTTACCGTTTTCCCATTCCAATATTATACGGTTATTCTCATAAGCCGAAAAATTTCCTACTACCTGTTCTCCGTTCTGTAATCTCCAAGTATTAAATACGGTTCCATCACCCGAGTGGTAATGCCCTCCCTCATGGGCAGTAATACTGGGAAGGATTCCTATGATTAGGAGAAGGGCAGCTACTATTTTTCTTAAAAACATACAGGTCGGTTTATCCCATTAGATACCAAAACAGATCAATTCCTTTATTTTTTTTGTTAATTATTTTACAACCTGAATTACTTCCTGATTCATCTTTTTGAGTCGAGCACTGTCTAATTTAATTATTTTCCGGTCGTAGGTCATTAATCCATTGATTTCAGTTTCTACATCGGTTGTTTGGGTATAAACGGCCGCTGAGTAGCCAAATGGAATTAGTTTCTTTAATTTTTCTGCCAAATTCAAGTAAGCATTGGTGGCTTCCTCCCCGGTTTTATACTGTACATATCCCCAGTTACGATTGTTCTCCCAAAGATGACCCTCAGTTACCAATCCTATCCCTCCATATTCACCCAATACATTTACTCTTTTCGCATCTAGCAATCCTAAAACCGGGTCGGGATAATTATGCATATCCAGCATGTCTCCCACCGCATAGTGATTCCCTCCACTCGCAGGATTTACCAGTCGAGATGGGTCGTACGCTTTCGTCCACTCTGCTACTTCCGGCGTTTTAAACTGACCCCAGGCTTCATTAAAAGGTACCCGCACCACTACGGAAGGGTTTGAATAGGTAAGGTCGATGATATCTTTCCATTCTTGCATAAAGTTATCTTCCGACTGCTTAGACCTTCGTAATTCCTGACCGTTAAAATAATTTCGCATTTGCCAGGCTGGGTTAGCATCCCCGCTGGGCATATCCTGCCAAACCAAGATGCCTTCTTTATCGCAATGGTAATACCACCTGGCGGGTTCAACTTTCACATGCTTGCGAATCATATTGAAACCCAGATTTTTGGTTTGTTTAATATCAAATAACAAAGCCTCATCGGTTGGGGCTGTATATAATCCATCCGGCCACCAGCCCTGATCTAGCGGTCCGAATTGAAAATAATTTTTATTGTTTAATTGAAGGCGTACAACTCCATTGGAATCGGCTTTTACAGAAATTTTACGCATCCCCACATAACTTTTCACCTGATCAATGATTTTTCCTTCTCTTTTCAAACTCACTTCCATATCATATAAAAAAGGATTCTCCGGCCACCAAGCTTGTGCATTGGGCACGGGTACCATTACATCTTCTCCACTTACTGCTTTACCAGTGCCCACTACTTTTCCATCGTGCAGCACTTTCACTTCTATCCAATCTTGTGGCTGAGCCCCTGATATGTTTGCCTGCACGTTTACCCAATTGCCATCTAGGTTGGGAACCGTTTTCAGTTGGGTAATATAGTTTTCTGCTACCGGCTCAATCCAAACCGTTTGCCAGATGCCGGTTACAGAGGTATACCAGATACCACGCGGATTATTCACCTGCTTTCCTCTGGGCTGATATCCTAGGTCGGAAGGGTCCCATACTTTAACAATTAACTCCTGTAAACTATCTTTTAATAAAAATGGAGTCAGATCAAAACTAAAAGGGGTATACCCTCCCTGATGCGTTCCTATTTTCACTTGGTTGATCCATACTTCTGCGCGCCAGTCTACGGCTCCAAAATGCAGCAACATTTTTTTATTCTTCCAATTCGCCGGAACCCGAAAAGCTCTTCTATACCAGAGTTCATTCGCTTCTCCCACTTTTTTTTGTACCCCCGATAAGCTCGATTCGATGCAAAAGGGCACTAGTATTTTTCCGGAATAGGAAGTTGGGAAACTACTCCCTTTTGGAAGAATGGCATAATCCCACAAGCCATTCAAACTTTGCCAGCTTTCCCGCATCATTTGTGGTCGGGGATACTCGGGAAGCGGATTAGCAGGAGTAACCTTTTCGGCCCATTCGGTTTTGATGCTATTTCCAGCCGGATGCCAGTCTTGGGTTTTGCCTTCCAATAGCATCAGCAGTAATAACAGTAGGGATAATTTTCTCATAATGATGATTGATTTTTTTCCGAATCGGATCTTGTAACAAGTTATTTAATTTGTGCGGCTCATCAAAATAAAGATACCCGCGATAAGTAGGAACTAATGGTTTGTGTGCAGTTTCTTATATTTAGGGTTCATTTTAAGCAGCCATTATGAAAAAATATTTTATTTTATTTGTATTTGTAATTTCAGGATTGAGTTTAGCTGCTCAAACCAAAACGCTTACAATCGCAGAGCTGGTAAACAATCAACTACCAGCAGATTTTAAGCAAAACTTGCCTGTATTTGTAAAATGGATGAATGATGATCAGGTGATGCTAAAATTAACCATCGCCCCCGATAAAGAAGCTTCCAATTATGTGCTGGATATTGCATCTGGGAAATATACGCCAGCTACTCCCGAACAATTGAAAGGAACCCTGCCTCCTTTTCGCTCCGCTTTTGTAAAAGACGGTAAATTATTTTATAGAGAAGGTACTCAACAAAAACAAATTACACAAGATGCAGGGGAAGTAAAGAATCCTATGTTTTCTCCAGATAGTTCTTATATCGCCTATACCAAAGCGAACGATTTGTTCACGTATCATATTCCATCTGCAAAAGAAACCCGCTTAACCTTTGATGGCACTAATACCACATTAAATGGATATGCCAGTTGGGTGTACTGGGAAGAGATTTTTGGCCGACCTACTCGCTTCCGTGCTTTCTGGTGGAGCCCCAATAGCAAGAAAATTGCTTATATGCGATTTGATGAAAGCATGGTGCCAATGTTTCCTATTTATAGCAGTGAGGGGCAGAATGGTTTTTTAGAAGAAACTCGCTATCCTAAATCAGGCAGCAAAAACCCGGAAGTGAAAGTAGGATTTATAGATGCATCCGGTGGCAACACCACCTGGGCTGATTTTAATGATAA
Source organism: Bacteroidota bacterium (assembly GCA_026391195.1). Taxonomy (GTDB): domain Bacteria; phylum Bacteroidota; class Bacteroidia; order Chitinophagales; family Chitinophagaceae; genus Sediminibacterium. Next base: position 48,310 of record JAPLEI010000094.1, read on the forward strand.
AGACGATCAGTATTTCGGATGGCCCATCTGGCGCAAAGATGGTACCAGTTTACTGGTTCAGTGGATTAACCGGGGGCAAGACCATCTGAAAGTGTATGATGTGAATCCTACAAATGGGGCAAAAAAAATAATGTATGAGGAACAGCAAAAAACCTGGGTAGATTTATCAGACAATGCCGGGGAGCGGTTTCGTTTTTTAGAACAACAGGAGGCATTTATTTTAGAGAGCGATAAAACCGGGTGGAATCATCTCTATTTGTATAAAAACGATGGTACCCTTATCACTCCGCTAACCAGTGGCAATTATACAGTACTCCATATTGATTTGATTGATGAAAAAAATGGCTGGATCTATTTTGCAGCTAAAGGCATTGAAAATTCGGCACGTACCGATTTTTATAAGGTTAATTTCGAAGGGAAAAATCTTACCCGCTTAACATTTGGAAATTTCAATCATAACCAGGTGAAGCTATCACCCCGCGGAAAATATTTTATTTCCACCTACAGTAATGCCGGAACCCCACCCCGCATGACATTACTGAATACTGATGGTAAAATTGTAAAAGAATTGGGCGATGCCAAAGGCCCCACTATGAAAGACTATTCACTTGCAAAAACTGAATTGATTCGCATAAAAAGTACCGATGGTTTATTTGATTTGCCAGCCCTCGTAACCTGGCCACTTAACCGGCAACCTGGAAAAAAATATCCCATGCTAATTAGTATATACGGAGGCCCTAATGCAGGTACGGTAACCGATAGCTGGAATTGGTCTGCCAATCGCCAACTATATGCACAGGAAGAAATGATACAGGTGGCATTCGACCACAGAGCCAGTGGACATTTCGGTAAAGCAGGCGTAAATTATATGCACCGGAACCTAGGCTATTGGGAAATGCAGGATTATATGCAGATGGCAAAATGGTTTATTAATAATGGACAGGCCGATTCTACTAAAATATGCATTACTGGATTCAGCTATGGCGGATATATGAGTTGTTATGCACTTACTTACGGTGCCGATGTATTTACCCATGCAATGGCAGGGGGATCGGTGGTAGATTGGAAATTATACGACTCCCATTACACTGAAAAATTTATGGATTCGCCCCAGGAAAATCCAGAAGGATACAAAACTAGTAGTGTATTAACCCATGTAGACAAATTCAAAGGAGTACTGCAAATTGTACATGGTACGATGGATGATAATGTGCACATGCAAAATAGTATTCAGTTAATTAGTGCCTTGGAGGATAAAGGAAAGCAATTTGACTTTCTGCTTTATCAAGGCGGTAAATATATCAATACGCACAATCCTTTAAAACCCAACTATATGAAAAAATCCTATGCCTATTATTTTGCTTTGTTGCTATTTGCCACCTGTTTTAGTAACCATGCGTTCTCGCAAACCCAGCCAGTAAAATATAAGCTGCTGATAAATGAGGTAGCCTGCAGTAATTTTGATTTAGTAAAAAATCATCCCGAAGACGTTACCCGTATAGAAATTGAGTTGAGAAATGGCACTCCTTTTCCCAAAGAAATTTTTGCTTTTACCAGTCTAAAGAAATTGGTTATACGGGATTTGGAAGGCGAATTTTTAACCGGAAATTTTGCTGTTTTTACGCAGATGGAGGAATTAATTATAGAAGATTGTGACGATTTGCTCACTTTGCCAGAGAGTATGGGTAGTATCAAAACACTGAAGTTGGTTGAAGTATTGGAAAACTTTAGCCTGGTAAATATTCCGGAATCTTTTTACGATTTGCCCCTATTACAGCGATTAACATTCTCCATCAGTTCAGACAGGGTTTCAGAAAATATTGGCAAGCTTACCAATTTGCAGGAGTTAGGTATCGAGTTTCACAAGAAAAAAAATGACAACAATATATATTTTCCGGAGGAGATTATACAATTAACCCGGCTTAAAACTGTTGAACTGGCGGCGATGGGATTTCCAAATAAGAATACTTCTGTTTCTATTAATAATATTGTTGCCAGTGCGCAAGCCAAAGCTTTTCTAAAGACCCTACTCAAATAGAGTAGGGTCTTTAGGTACTTATCGGATAATGGATACCGATCCGGTTAAGGTTTTACGACCATTTTTGGGATTAATGATATAATAGTACGTTCCAATGGGAAGCAGTGATCCATTGAAATAGCCATCCCATTCCACATCATATCCGGTAGATACAAATACTTTTTGTCCGTACCGGTTAAATACTTCAATACTGGCACCCGGATAACTTTCTAAGTATTGAATACGCCAGGTGTCGTTAATGCCGTCACCATTAGGCGAGAAGGCATTGGGTACCAGCGGTGATTTCAATACCTTAACAAAAACGGTATCACTCACACTACAACCTCCTATTCCGGTAAGGTTGAGTTGGTAAGTTATATCATCGGGTGGAGTTGATTTTGGATAAGCGATGGTGGCAGTATCCAGATAGCTGGCGGGCGTCCAGTTAAACTGAAGCTGGGTGCCGTAAAATATCGGCTTTAAGGTAATGGTTCCTCCTTCCAGTACTTTCACATTGTGGTTTAATTGTAAAACCGGATAAGGATGAACCGTAACAGTGGCAATGCTAGTATCACTTACGCATCCTTTTCCGTCTTTAATATATAGTTGGATGGTGAACTTTCCGGAATCTGCAAATTGTTTACTTGGGTTTTGAACAACTGAATTATCTCCCTTGCCTAAATTCCAAAACCATTGGGTAACTGGCGCGGAAACGCTAATGCTCTTATCAATAAATTGTATCGTTCCCCCTACACATACTTCCGATGGTTTGGTTTCAAATTTAGCTGCGGGCTGCGGATAGATGGTATTCATCAATTTTGTAAGTGAATCGATACATCCATCTTTTGAAGTGATAGTTAGTTGAACTGGATAAGGCCCCAGGGCTACATATTGATGGGTAGGATTTTGTAAGGTTGAAAGCGAGGGTTCATTGGGATCGTTGAAATTCCAGCGATAACTGAACAAGGCTTCACTTTTATCGGCTATGGTAGATTGATTGATAAAATTACCTTTTCCATCGGGTAAACAAACTGATGGCAATTGAAATGCAATGATAGGCAGCGGATTAATTTTGATGGTTTGTTGAATAATAGAACTTACACAGCCACTGTCAGTAATTACCTGTAAACTAGCAGCATAATTGCCTGCAGCAGCGTAAGTATGTGTAAAGTTATTGCCGTTTAATTGTGTTTGCGTTTGCCCATCTCCAAAAATCCAATTGCGGGTTACAATTTTGCCAACTCTTGGCAGTGAGCTATCGGTAAACGTGAGTAGATTTTTTTCGCAGGCCACACTTCCAAATCCCCAGCGGGCAATAGGCGAAGGCCATACCGTTATAGTGCGAATTGCCGAATCTCTGCATCCCTTATCGCTAACATGCAGATATTTGATAGCAAATGTGCCCGGTCCCGAAACGGCGGGATTGAATAGTCCCTTTACGGGATCAACAATTCCAGTACCTGAATACACCGGAATGCCCGGCGTACTTGCAAACGTAGTGGCTGCTGGGGAAATTGCCTGTATTGCTGCATCGTTACAGATACTATTGGGAACAGCAAAACTCACTTTAGGGCTCCTATTGAGCGTAATGGTTTGTGTAAAACTACTTTGGCAGGCGGAGGCATTTCCTGAGAAGGCAGTTAATTTAACCTTATACGTTTTTGTTGCGGGAGCTTGGAAATCGATATACTTATTCGAATAGGTTTTAATTTGCTCCGGGCTTTGGTCAGTAACAAATGTTACCGGCGCGTTATCAAAATCCCACCTGATTTCTAGTTTAGACAGATTACCAAAGTCAACAGTAGAAGTATTTATTAACCTAACCGAGTCATTCCCACACAATCCGGTTTCGTTTATAATGGTAAAGGATGATTTTGGGGTAGATCCATTAACGGTTAATTCATTAGATAACGAGTCTTTACATCCATCCGCACTCGTAACCAATAAAGTAGTCAGGTACTTGTCTGATTTGCTAACCAGCACCCGGGCATTTTGAACGTTGTCTTTTACAAAAACTGGTTGGGCATTGTTGAACTTCCCTTTATCTATTCTCCATTTCCAGGTTAATCCGGATAATTTATTATCTGCAATAGTAGTAGTATCCAACAGGTCGGCTGCGGCATCGGCCAAACATATTTCTGGTAATATAAAGCCAACTTTTGGTAGGGGGTTTATTTTTTGTACCCGCTTTAAGGTATCACTTTTACATCCCTTACTGCTGGTAACCTGAAGTTGTATGGTATAGTTACCCCAGGGTGAAAAAATATGATTGAAAGCAGCAGCCGTTGATTTGTTTTCTTTTACACCATCCCCAAAATCCCACCACCAATTATTGATAGTTCCAGCATTGGCTGCAGAGGCATCTGAAAAAACAACTGCTCGTTCGGCACAGGAGGTAGAAACAATACTATACTGAGCAGTGGGTAAGGGATTAATTACAATGGAAGTAGTTACTGTGTCGCTCACACAACCCTTATCAGTGATGGTATAAAAACGAATTGGGTAAGTACCTGCAGCAGCATATAAATGAACGGGATGCTGAATGGTGTCGATTGTTGCATCTCCCCAACTCCAGCGCCACTTTTCAATTGTGCTTCCTTTTCCATCTGAATTATCTGTAAAATAGCTACTGTCTCTCAAGCAATTTTCCGCAGTAAAAGTAAAGGCCGTTTTTGCTTGTGGGTAAATGGATTGAATGGTTTTCCGGGCACTATCTACACATCCGTAGGGGGTAGTAACGGTTAATTGGATATCGAAAGGCCCTGTTTGTTTATAACGATAAATGGGATTAGTAATAGAGTCGATACCGCTGCCATCCCCAAAATTCCATCGGTATGTAAAGTTTGCGGAGCCATCAGCTATGGTTGTAGAATCGTAAAACCGGGCTATCCCATCGGGCAAGCATACAATAGGTACATTGAAGTTGGGTTGGGGTATGGGCCGAATGGTAAGGGTACGGGAGAAAGCTTCACTTAAACATCCTGAGGCATTTTCCACAAATAATTTTACTGAATAAGTGCCTGTGGAAGTAAAAGAAATCACCCGGGTAGCACCTGTACTTTGTACATCCGTTCTGCCATCTCCAAAATCCCAACGCCACTTTGTAATTGATCCAGATGAAATGGTAGAAGCATCTGTAAATGTGAGTGATTTGTTTAGGCAGGTAGCATCATTCATTTCAAATTTGGCTACCGGAGAACCCGTAATAATTAATGGAATGGTAGTGTCACCCACACATCCAAAATCTGTGATGGGTCGGTATCGGATATTGTAATTGCCGTCTTTCGTATATATATGTGTTGGATTTTTCAGCGAGTCGGTGGTTCCATCGCCCCAATTCCATAATCCGGTTACCACTGTACTATTTACCAGGTCGGTGGAAGTGTCGGTAAATTGAATGGGTTTTCCTAAACAGAAAACCGTTGGTACGCTGAAGTTGGCTCTTGGCAAAGGATTTACCTCAACCGGAATAACATATTCTGCATTCGAACTACTGCATCCATCTGGTGATGGGTTGGTAGCAAACAGTCGGATAGTATCATTACCGGATGCTGTATATATAAAATCTTTCTGGGTAGGGCCATTGGCTGGACTAAAATAATACAGTTGTTTACCATTTATTATGGGGCTGCTGTCGGGTACCGGGGTGAGGGGTCCGATATTGGTGTTCGGACTTATTTTATTACTACCTCCAAAATCCCAGGTAATGGAAGTGGGTAAATAGGACAATGGCACAGAAAATTGAAACTTAGAGCCTACACAGGTTGCTGCAAAATCAAGCCTGGAATAAGGATTTTGGAATATGGGGGCATATAGGTCTTTAATATTGGTGCCGGCATTGTATCCATAACTTTCTGCTGAACCAAAGCCATAGGCAATAGCATTGTAACCAGTATCGGAATATAGGTTATGCGATCCGCTATTGACTGAAAATATGGCATAGGAATAATTTGGATCCTGGGGATGTTGAATAAAGCTGCTGCTTTTGGAAATCCCATCCAGTTTGAAGGAAGGAACTCCCCCTTTTTTAATAATTACATTAATGTAGTGAACTAATATTTTATTATAAGGGGTAGAATTAAGTGTGATATTGTTGATAGTTTGCTCAACAGGACTCAAGTAAATCATTTCAGGATCTCCGCTGGTATTTGAGTTTCCATCTTGCCCTTGTGTGGTGCAATATTGCGCAACAGTGATTGGCTTATCCGCTTCAATTAAATTCCAAACCCCATTTGTAGTATTCGAAACCGCAGTGCCATTGCCTGGGGTAGTTAAAGCGGTACTGTTTTTCAATTCATAAAAGAAATTCCGCTGTAAGTTGGATGAGGGAATCAGGGTGCCATTTACCTTTACTTTGGTAGAAGGATCGTTCACGCAAATTCTAAAATAATTATTCGGTTGAGATCCGGTAGGTGCAGTCAGGTATTTTAATCCCCAGGCACTTGCGGGAGTACATTGCGCAAAAAGGTTATCTGCACTCCCTGATTGGGTAGTTCCAATACTCATTTTGCCGGAACCACAAAAAACGGCAATTTTTTTACAAGCCCCGTTATTACTAATGGTTCTGATTCTAGTTCCCGTTAAATCGGTCCCCTTCGAACTTGAAGTGGTGCCCATGATACTATATACCTGTCCCTGAGTTAAGTTTACCTGAAATGGCGCTAAGGAAGCACCTCTTTTCGTTGCATCCGCAGGGGTAATTTCAACGGTGGTTGTTCCCTCTTCTACAGCTACTACAAAGGCAAATGAATTGGCGAAGCTGGCATTGGAAACCTGATTGTAAATAATCGCGTAATATTCTTTTCCCAATGTGTTGGTAGGATATAATAAAGTAGCCCCCGATACACTGGCATTGTAAATATGGGCATATGCCACAATGTCTACATCACTGTAAACGTGAATACCGCGGCTATAATATCCAGTGTCTACAATTCTGCAATCTTGCACACCTGCTTTGGGCATGGGCGATGTCTCAGTAACCTGATTTGCGAGAACCTTAAATGTTTGTTTGTAACCTACCCCCGGAATTTCTAGGGTAACAGTGGCGTTTTTATCAGAGGTAAAATAGAGCACCATGTCTTGCGCATTCACAGCCGTTCCGCTAACGCCGGCACCCATGTTCACGTGGAAACCATATCCCAGCCAAAAATCCTTTCCCTTATTAGAAAAGTTTTGTGCCTCCAAATTCCCAAAGAAAAAGGATAGTAATAAAACAAGTAAACCACTTCTCATAGCAAATTCAGTATCGGTATTTTTAGACAAAAAGTTCTGGAAAAAGTTTAAGATAATAGTTATTTATTAAAAACCAACTAATTTCCGAAATCTATGTAAAACTAACGGTTGTTAATACATACACATTAGTTTATATTGTATTATAACGGCGTGATTGTTTTGAGCTAGATAGGGGTATTTAAAACCCTGCTTACGAACATTATACAAGTAATCCTACCAATTGAACCCCCCTTTTTCGCAATAACAGGCATGCATGAAAATGCTGCAAGATGAATCATTTTGCAACCCTTAAAATCGTAATTTAGCTAATACCCCCTTGGTTTTAAATAGGGGTATACAATTCATATGCGGATATTTTTTATTATTTGCCTTTATCTACTCTTCAATAATTCATTGTTAGCTCAGCAAAATATAGCTGGTTTAAAAGAGGCTTATCTGGTGGCGAAAGATGATTCTATCATATACCCGGAAAAGAGCGTTTTCATGTCATGAGTTCCTGTATGAAGCTGATCTATCTGGCACACCGGAATATCAGAAAAAAATGGACACAGCCATTACAAAACTGGAGTCTTACCGTATCACAACTATCCATTATTTTTGGAGACCGATTAAAACTATCAATATAAAATGCCTGCCGGCAGCCCCTCATTTTTTAATGATAACTTTAACCCAAATATTCAAAAATCAATATCCAACCATTATCATTTAAAAATGAGGAAAAAATCAAATAGCACAGTTTAATTTACACTCCCCCATTTTGGGCAATTTGGCCATATGAAACAATGATTATTAGTAAAAGGCATGTTCAATATATTACTCAATTCACCTTTGATGAAGAAATATCCTTAGCAGAAATTTTAAAACAATTAACTTGTAAATACGACAATCTTTTTCATACTTCCTTTCCATATTCTGCAGGAATGCATCAAGCTCCTGTAAATGATGGAGAGCATCCATCATGGCATTGGCATATGCATTTTTATCCTCCTTTGTTAAGAAGTGCAACTGTAAAAAAGTTTATGGTAGGATATGAAATGTTGGCAAATGCGCAAAGAGATATAACTCCCGAAGCGGCAGCTGAAAAGTTAAAGTTGTTGAGTAATGTTCATTTTAGTATTAAATTCTAGAACTAGACATGGCGTTTCCCCTTTATACTAATGAATATTCAATATTTTTATATGTTCAGGTAACGTGAACAATAAAAAATATTGAACAATAAATGTATTTGTCATAATTTTTCACTATATTTGATTGTTCACGTAACGTGAACGAATATGATTTATGAAAGAACAAGACATCATACTTTTTGCCCTGAACAACCTGGCAGGTACTCACCAGCTCCTGGGAAACTGGGAACCTGTAGACAATAACCAGGTTGATGGTGCCATCGATTTTCATTTCCAGAACGGAAACGAGCATGTATTTATAGAAGTTAAAAAGGAGCTCCGCAATTACCACATGCCTAAGATCATCGAATTAGCGAAGCACTATCGCCCGCTGATGGTAGTGGCTGATAATATATTCCCAACGCTGAAAGAAGAACTCAGGAATTTAAACATTGGTTACCTAGACACAGCTGCCAATATTTACCTGCGCACCCCCAATATTTACATGTGGCTGGATGGGAAAAAGCATACAAGGACAAAAGAAAAAACAACCAACCGCGCCTTTACCAAAACAGGCCTCAAACTGATCTTCAACCTGCTGACCCGCGACATACTTAATGAGCCTTACCGTGTAATGGCAGACGCAGCAGACATCGCAGTGGGCAGCATCAAACAAATCATTGATGGTCTGACCACTGCCGGCTATATCATCAAGCTTGACAACAAGCGCCTTGCCCTAAATAACAAAAAAGCCCTGCTCGACCGCTGGGTTAACGGCTACGAAGAAACCCTAAAACCCGATCTTCTGATCGGCACTTTCCGTTTTGCAAATGAGGTTACAAGAGACGAATGGAAGCGCCTACCAACAGACGAGCAGACCGTTTGGGGAGGCGAAGCGGCCGCAGATATCATGACCGATTACCTGCGCCCCTACCAATTCACCGCATACACCCATGACACCAAAATAGGTATCATGCAAAAATGGCGATTGATCCCGGCAGAAGAAGGCGACATTAAAGTGTACAAAAAATTCTGGTGGCACTTAACCGATTTTGCAAACGACAAAAACATTTTCCACGGCCCTGAAAGCATGCCCGCCATTGCACCTGCACTCTTAACCTATGCAGATCTCATGCTTACTCATGACCCGCGTTGCGTGGAAGTAGCAGCAAACATTTACGACAAATTTTTACGCTATGATTTTGAACTTAAACAATAACCAGGATCTAAAGGAAGTATTCGACGCACTGGAAGAAGCGTTCGTGAATACAGGCATCGATTATTTTTTAATCGGTGCGCAGGCGCGTGATCACTGGTACCAAAAAGGTGGTAAAACATCAAGGCAAACAAGGGACGTTGATTTTGCAGTGCTAGTAGGATCCCAGGAAGAATACAACCAGGTCCGTCATTACCTGCAGGAACACAAAAGCTACCAGGGCATCAAAGACAATTCTTTTGTCATGATCACACCCGGTGGAATCCAAGTTGATATTTTACCCTTCGGTGAAATCGAGATTGATGATGCAGTAGTCATGACAGGAGAGGGACTAAACAGTATTAAAGTGAACGGCTTTATGGAAGTGTATAAAACCGGCACGCACAGTATCGAACTGGGCGAAGGCAGAATATTTAAAGTAGCAACACTTCCGTCTATCATCCTGCTAAAGTTTGTTGCCTACGATGACAGACCTGAAAAGCGTATGAAGGATGCAGGTGATATAGCTAACATTATAGATAATTTTTTTGAACTCCAATCAGACCATATCTACGACAACCATGCGGATATCTTTACTGCTGTGGTCGATAACATGGAGATGGAAGAGATCTCAGCAATCGTAATCGGTCGAGATATAAATAGCATTATTGCTGACAACGATCCATTGAAAGCAAGGGTATTGAGTATCTTGGACAAGCACCTTGCACTACTGGCAGAAAGTAGATTTTTGAGGAACATGCTCTTAACCGAAAGCGATACCATTGAGAAAAGAGCTAAATTATTGCAACACATCAGAGAAGGCATCGTTTAGAAATGAAATCAAAAACGATTAAATATTTTCCTCTTTTGGGGTATCGAGATCTTTTTGTTTTAATCTTTCTCTAATAGAATTAAAGTACCTATTCCTATAGATTAAAAGGTCGTCAGCTGTTTCAGTATATTTTAAAAAGTATACAACAGCTCCAGCTAAACTAAGCAAAGCAATTGCCCCACATGTAATAGCTAGTTTCTTATTTCTATTTGCTAATTGAATCTGCTTGAGGACGTTAATGATTTCAAAATTATTCATGGGGTTTGATTTTATGTATGCCAGAAATTGGGTATGTATAGATTGTATGTTCTAAAAAAGTAGATATAAGCTCGCCATTTGGTTTGATTTGAAATTCGATGCTGTTAATTAGTGGGATATCATAAGCTTCTAGATCTAAAGTACTTACCTCTAGACCTTTTCTTTCAATCATATCTTTGATACGGTTGGAAATACCTTTTTGGAAATTGATTAATTCATTCTGAACTAATTTGTCTGGGGCTTCTTTTTGCCTGTGGTAATCGGTTTTGCAGTCTTTCACATTTCCCAAAACATCTTTTGTTTTTTTACAAAATTTCCTGGTAGCATGTTCCTGGTCTGCTATTGGGTCAATGCAATATTCACATTCACGTCCTTCAAAAAATGTCTGTTCTATTTTTTCGACTTCTTGAAAATCTTCAATGGGTTCTTTGTGCATTATATTAATTTTTAATGGTGAATTTGTCTAGATAATTATCTAAGGGCTTTTTCCTGAATTGCAGTATCCTTTCATCCTGTATATAAGTGATCTTCTTCTCATCAACTTTTTTGCGGAGTGTATGGGGCGACATGTTCAAATAAGAAGCAGCCTCAGTAAGATTAAAAATCTCTTTTTCGATCTTATTGTTTTGTGCTATTAGAGCAGGCAAAAACTTATCTAAACCAGATGCAATTGCATTGGTTATAAAGTTTTGCATTTCCTGTGTAGTGGTGAGCATGTGTGCCATTAGACAAAGGTGGGAACAGCGAATAACTCAGCGAAATATTTGAAAAAAAATAGCGTTGCTAATGTGCAACGTCAAAGCAACGCGTACTCAACGAATCAAGTGTGCAATTGTTTATCCAGATTTAATTGCTTTACTATCTGAAGAATCGTGGGGTGATTTTTAGATAGATATTCTTTTTTATCTCTTTGTACAAATCGGGCGAAGGCAGTATTGATGCTATGGTTGGAAGAAGTGGAATTCTTTAGTTTAAAAAGTTTATGTGCTATTGTACCAATCTGTTCTTTTTTGTAGACTTGACATTTGCCGTAGATCAAATACAACAATGCAAATAACGAGGTCTGATTATCGATGTCTTTTTTCCAATTAGTTTTCCAGGATGGCCTAGTTTCAAAAATTGAAAAACTATATATAAAATTTTCATTTGCTTCTATCAAATCATTTGATAATAACAAATTATATAAATCAACAAGCTTGGTGGGTTCGAAGTCCCAGTAATATAAATTAGGCGGAAAAATGCCTAATTTTTTTATCGTCTTGTCATTAACGTAGTCGGCTATTTCCTTAATTGGTTTGGTAATAACGGGAAGTTGGAAAGCAAGTTCATAACTAAAATTTTTAATCTTTTCATTGATGAGTTTTTTTTCTGTAGTTGTAATAAGTGGATTGTTTAAGAAAGTATCGGTCATTATTGGAAAAAAAATTTTGGTCAATTGCATAGACCATTCAGCATACTTAAGTTGATGTTCATCGCTATCTGAGGATCCTTCAAACTGAACCAATGGGTTTGCAATTCCATCATAAAAAGATCTTACTGAAGTGGCCATTTTTAAGTTAAGAAACCAATGTAAAAGCGGGTTGACATTTTGTTTCGCGTATTCTTTATAGCCTGTTTCAGTTGCAGGAATAAATTCCTCAACTAATTTGTCAAATTCCTCCAATAAATGTTTAAAAAAGGCTTCTTTTTCCATTTTGCTAATTCATGTCTGAAATTACTAAGATTTGACAATAGCTGGTATTAAATGGCCAATTTGGAAAACTGTACCCCAAACTGTAACTTTCGGAAACAAAAAACCCTTGATTACTTTAAAAATCAAGGGTTTGAGGTAATCTAGTGTAGCCGGTACGGGAATCGAACCCGTCTTTGCCCCGTGAAAGGGGGCTGTCCTAGCCGATAGACGAACCGGCCGTTCTTTTCTATTCGGGTTGCAAAAATAGCTTTGCCCCGCTTTTCTGCCAAATCAATTTTTCACACTAGCTGATTATCAATGTTAATGCTTAATAACACTTAATAGGTATTTTTAATAAGTATTAAATAAAACGGCCCCCAGAACGGCCCCCAGAACATTAATTGCCTAGATTTGGGAAACAATAAACCAAAGCAATGGCAAGTCAGAAAACCACAGAGAGCATCAATTACTACCTGAAGCATGGGGCCGGGTATACTAACCATAACATATTCCTGCAATTCAAATTCGATGGTAAGCGATTGCGCTACTACTTGAAGCAATCAGTTAACCCAAAGTCATGGAATGATAAAAAACAAAGGGTGAAAGGAACCAATGCCCT
>JAPLEI010000068.1 GCA_026391195.1 Bacteroidota bacterium
GGAGCATCTCCAAACCGTGCAGTCTCTTATGCTCTTCCACGAAAAGTTCCTAGCGTAGTCGCCGAATGATAATGAGGGACTGCGCGTATTCGTGAGGAGGATTCTCATTCCAAACCGTGCAGTCTCTCACTGCGTTCGGTGACTACACGTGGAGCATCTCCAAACCATGCATGCTCTCACTGCGTTCGGTGACTACAAGGGGAACTAAAATCAGCGTGAGGTTGAGTGTGAGAGCGGAAATGAAAAGTTCCTAGCGTAGTCGCCGAATGATAATGAGGGGCTGCGCGCCTTCACCAAGGACATTCTCATTCCAAACCGTGCAGTCTTTCAATGCGTTCGATGGCTACAAGGGGAACGAAAATAGGCATGAGAGTGAATTGTAGAGAGGAAATCAAAATTCGTTCGGTTTCTACACGGGCTACAAAGCCTAGGGGCAATGCGCTCATTTTTTTTGATGTAACCGCCAATCTCCACTCATACGGATTACCTGCCGTTGGTACTATTTTTAGTTTTTTACACATTTCTTTTCTAAAATTTGTAATAAATATTCACCCTATTCTACAAACGAATAGTAAAATAAACATCATGAAAAAACTATTTATTTCGGCAGCCCTGCTGCTTACCACCCTTGCTTCAGTATCTGCCCAAACGGCTGATGAGGTAATTAACAAGTACATCGATGCCATAGGAGGCAAAGCTAAGTGGCTCAGCTTGAACAGTCTTAAAATTGAAGGTCAAATAGAAGTACAAGGGGTAACCATTCCCTATACTATGCAGGCCGTTAATAATAAGGCCAACCGAATGGATGCTGAGTTTCAGGGAATGAAAATTATAGAAATTGTTACGCCTCTGGCTGGCTGGTCTATGAATGGACTTCAAGGGCAGTCTGCCCTTCAACCCATGTCGCAGGAGGATTTAAAAACGAAAGTGGATGAACTTGATATTCAGGATCAGCTGATCGATTATGCCCAAAAAGGACATAAAGTTGAAATGTTAGGAAAAGATGAAGCCGACGGAAATGAATATTTTAAAGTGAAACTAACCACCAAAGCAGGAAATGATAAAATTCATTTTATTGATACAAAATCGTACTTAATATATAAGGTGGAAAATATTATGAATGTGAATGGACAGGAAGTAAAAGCAGAAGTAAAATTCCTAGATTACCAAACCTTGGAAAACGGTGTTAAAATGGCTTTTAAACAAGAAGTGGGCCCTATGATGATGGTGTCTAAAAAAATTACGGTTAATCCGGTAATCGACGAATCTATTTTTAAAGGAAACTAATCACCCGTTATTATCTACTTACGCCGGCTACTAATCAGTAGCCGGTTTTATATCTACTATATTGTAAAGCTATTGTTATGAAAAAAATTGTGTTGCTTTCTTTCAGCTTCTGCTTGTTTGTGGGTATCGCTACCGCTCAAACTTCTATTAATTCTTCTTTTTTTCAGGTGATGAGTGCACGGGCACTGGGCCCTTCTACCATGAGCGGTCGTATTACCGCTATTGAGGGCATTATTTCCGAAAAGCAGGTGAACTTATATGTTGGTACTGCCGGTGGGGGTATTTGGAAAAGTCAAAATGGGGGTATTTCATTCTCTCCCATATTCGATAAATACGCTCAGTCCATAGGTGCCCTAGCCATCGAACCCGGAAATGCCAAAGTAGTTTATGCCGGCACCGGTGAAAGTAATATGCGCAATTCGGTTTCTATTGGGGTTGGTATGTATAAAACCACCGATGGAGGCAGTAACTGGCAAAAAATTGGATTAGACAGTACAGAACACATCAGCAAAATCATCATCGACCCTGCCGATAAAAAAACCTTGTACGTAGCCGCACCAGGGCCACTCTGGCACGATTCACCGCATCGTGGTTTGTATAAATCAACCGATGCTGGTAAAACCTGGCAAAAGATATGGTTTGTAGATAATCAAACTGGTTGCGCGGATATTGCGGTTCATCCTCAACAGTCTAATATCATCCTGGCTTCTAGCTGGCAGTTCAGAAGAAAGGCATATGCATTTAGTTCGGGTGGTAAGGGTAGTGGATTGTTTAAGTCGGAAGATGCCGGTAAAACCTGGCGCAAATTAACCAACGGATTACCGGAAGGTTTACTGGGCAGAATTGTTATAGCGATGAACCCTTCTCAACCCTCACAAATTTTAGCCATTGTAGAAGCTAAAAATCCGGGTTTATATATTTCAAACGATTTGGGTGAAACCTGGAAAAAGTTGAGCGCAACAGAAAATATCACGGCTCGTCCTTTCTATTTCAGTACCCTGGTTCACGATCCAAAAGATCCTAAGCGAGTGTATCGACCTTCCTTTGCATTTGATTATTCCGATGATGGAGGTTATTCTTGGAGTAGCAATATATCGGGAGGGGTAGTACCTCACTCCGATCACCACGCTTTATGGGTGAATCCACAACAAACCGATCAATTATTTTTGGGTACCGATGGGGGTGTATATGTAAGTTACAACCGCGGTAATAGCTGGCAATTTTTAAATAATTTACCCGTAGGTCAATTTTATCATGTAAGTGTTGACCAACAAAAAGATTACCGGGTGTTTGGTGGCTTGCAAGACAATAACAGCTGGGTAGCCCCCAATTCTCAACCCGGTGGCGTTTCTGCTGCCGATTGGAAAGTGATAGGCGGAGGAGATGGATTTTGGGTGCAGGCAAGTCCTTTCAATCCCAACATCATGTTTTCGGAAAGTCAGGGCGGTGAAATGAATCGGGTAGACCTGGCAACCGGGTTAACTACGGGTATCCGACCCAAAAAACAGGCAGGGGAAGAAGAACACAGATGGAACTGGAATACACCTATTATAATTGCTCCATCTGCCACTAAAACACCACAGGGTAAATCTAGTTATAACTTATACACCGGTGCTCAATACCTTTTCCGGTCGCTGGATGAGGGAAGAAGTTGGGAAAGAATTTCTCCCGACCTTACTACCAACGATACGCTGAAAAAGCAGCAAACAGAAAACAGCGGCGGAATAACTGGCGATAATACCAGTGCCGAAAACCATTGCACCATTTTTACCCTAGCGCAACGCCCCGAAAATGAACAAATTATTTGGGTAGGTACGGATGATGGTCATTTACAAGTAACCACCAATGGCGGAAAAACCTGGGAGCGCAAAGAAAAAGGCATCTATCAAACCGGTGTTCCAGAACATGCCTGGATCAGCAGTATCACCCTTTCGGCTCATCAGAAGCAACGGGTATTCGTAACGCTCGATCATCATATGTATGGTGATCATAAAACCTATGCAGTAGTTAGCGAAGATGGTGGTAATACCTGGAAAAGATTCAATTCAGATGAATTCACAGGATTTGCGCATATTATGTTAGAAGATCCGATTAATCCTAATCTGGTATTTCTGGGTACAGAAATGGGCTTCTTTATTTCGTTGGATGCCGGAAAAAACTGGATGCGCAGTAAATACCAGAATATGCCCTGGTACACGCCGGTTAGGGATTTGCAAATTAATCGGGTTACCAACGATTTGGCAATCGCTACCCATGGTAGAGGTATCTATATTATCGACAACTTGCAGCCATTGCGCGATATGGCAAAAGCCGATTTGAATAAAGAGATTCATTTTTTCACTCCAGATCCTTTTGTATATAATTTGTCGGGACAATTTCCACAAGCACCCTCTAATATAAGTGGTTGGGTGGCAGAAAGTAAGCCAGTATTTCCTACTATCTATTATTATTTAAAAGAACGTAGTTCGGATGCGGTAAAAATTGCCATTTTCGACGAAGCGGGTAAAAAATTGAAAGATTTAAACGGAACGGGCTTGAAGGGTTTGAATAAAGTATTCTGGAATCTTTCTATTAATCCGCCTAAAGTGGCTAAAGGAGGCTTTATTGCCCAAAGCAGTGTATTGTTTGCTTCTGTAATTTCTCCCAATGTGCCGGCAGGTAAGTACAAGATAGTGGTAACCCATAATAAAATTAATTACGAGCAGTGGTTAATTGTTAAGCCCAATGATGCAGCTGGCTTTACGGCAGAAAAACTGAAAAAGTTGAATGTACAGGGAATGCGTTTGTATCAGATGGAGGAAGAATTGTACAAGTGGGTGGATACACTGGATAAAAAAATAGTACAGGTTCAATCCGCCGATACAACCCAGCCCGCCAACGCACAGAAATTAAAGGCGCTGAACGATTTGCGGAAAGAAATTATTGAAACGAACCGAAAATCTATTTTCTTCGATGAGTTTAAATTTCGGAGAAGATTGAGTGATTTATATGTAAGTGTTTGTTCTCAAACAGAGCCACTCAGTGCCAGTCAAGAAAAAGGAATTGATGTAATGAAGCAGGAACTGGACGATTTTATCCGCCGCATTCAGGCAGTTTTGTAAACTGGGTAATTGGTTAAAATAGGAAGGTGTAGGGTACAAAATCAGCGTGAGTGTGAGTTTGAGTGTGAGAGAGGAAATGAAAAGTTGTTAGCTTAGTAAGCCAAAGACGCAATACGCGCATTCGCGAAAAGTTCCTAGCGTAGAACGCCTACTGCATACTGCGGGTATTCGTGAAGGATGAAAAGTTCCTAGCGTAGTCGCCGAATGATAATGAGGGACTGCGCGCCTTCGCGAGGAGGATTCTCATTCCAAACCGTGCAGTCTCTTATGCTCTTCCACGAAAAGTTCCTAGCGTAGTCGCCGAATGATAATGAGGGACTGCGCGCCTTCGCGAGGA
>JAPLEI010000158.1:0-14904 GCA_026391195.1 Bacteroidota bacterium
AGACGTGTGCTCTTCCGATCTGTAGCTAACCAATCGGCTGTGGCTCCATCGGCTGCAATAACAGTTACATTTTTGCCATTGGTTATTCCTTTTCCGCTATGCGGATCTATAATATGTGAGTACCTAAGATTGTCTGCTTCCAACACCTGAAAACTATCACCCGATGTGGCAACAGCTTTGTTTTTTATCAATAATAGATTTTCCAGCAATGCCTCTTTTTCTTCGGGTCGGTTGATGGCAATTTGCCAGCCTTTCTTTCCGGGTGGGGCTTCAGTAGCTGCCATATCACCTCCTGCATCTGCCAATGCATACAATACTCCCCAACTTTTTAACCGGTCAACTACCTGTTGTGCTACAAATCCTTTTGCGATACCCCCTAAATCTAACAGTAATTCCGGCTTGCCAAAATGAATTTGATTGGAATTACATTGATAGTCTACCCAGCGTATGCCAGACTGCTTGCTGGCTCTTTGAATAACTGTATCAGCAGGAACCTGTTTTAACTTGCGTGCCTGTCTCCAAACTTGGGTAACTCTTCCTAAACTAATATCAAATATACCCTTGCTCAATTTAGCTGCCTGCAACGAACGGCAAAGTAGGTCTTGCATCATGGGCGAAACGGTTACGCTACTAGAAAAGGCTGTGCGATTGATTTTGCTCAATTCACTAGTGGTATCATAATCACTAAAAATATGATTGAGGGAATCAACCAACAGAAAACATTGTTCACCCATTCGAGCAGCTTCTGCACTATCGGTATGGTAAAATATAAGGTGAAAGGGTGAGCCCATCTTATCCTGTACAAAATGATACCGCTTAGTTTGTGCATGTATCTCGGCTATGGATACTATCCATACGGCAGTAACTAAAAGAATTTGTTTGCTGAAATGCATAATCGAAAGTAAATGATTAAATTGAGCTATAAATAATCGTTATGCAAAGAAGAAATTTTGTTGCCAACTCTTTATTAGCAGGTTCTGCTTTTATGGGCTTGGGATGGAGAACTAAAAATACATTCTCTTTATCTACCGCTAGCGCCGGTGAACCCTTCAAGCGTAATTATGCTTTTCACGATGGCATGTTTAAAAATATGGCAGGCGAAAATTTCATTGATCAGATAAGATATGCGCATTCCATGGGGTTTCGCTCTATTGAAGACAATGGCATGATGGATCGTACGCCAGAAATGCAACAAAAAATAGGCGATACCCTAACCGAATTAGGTATGCAAATGGGCGTTTTTGTGATTCAATTCGACAAATGGCCCCTGCAAACTTCCCTCACTAGTGGTAAAAAAGAGTGGAGAGATAAATTTGTAACTTTTTGTAAAGAAGCCGTAGAAGTTGCAAAAAGAACCCGTGCCAAATGGATGACGGTGGTTCCGGGAAATTATGATCGATCACTTTCCATGGGTTTACAAACGGGCAATGTGATTGAATCCCTTCGCCTGGGTGCCGAAATCTTGGCCCCCCATAATCTGGTAATGGTATTAGAGCCACTGAGCGATACACCCGATTTATTTCTTCGCCATTCCGATCAAACCTATGCCATTTGTAAAGCAGTGAATAGCCCTGCCTGTAAGATTTTGTTCGACATGTACCATATGCAGCGCAACGAAGGCAATATTATTAAAAATATAGAAGCTACCTGGGATGAGATTGCCTACTTTCAAATTGGCGATAATCCGGGCAGAAAAGAACCTGGCACCGGTGAAATGAATTATAAAAATATCTTCAAGTATATCCATCAAAAGGGCTATCGGGGTATATATGGAATGGAACACGGAATTGCCGGTAAGGGTAAAGAAGGCGAGCTGGCATTGATAGAAGCTTATCGGCAAGCAGATAATTTCTAGTTAACCCCCATTTTTGTTGCTTATGGCATTCCTGCAAAGCAGCAATCTAAACCCATAGGCATAGCTTTATTCCTATGATTACTGCCTGTTTTGCTTTAAATTTGTGCTTTATCCCGAAATCACAGCGGCATGTCGGTTCAGTTTGCAGAATTACAGAAAAAATTAGCGGGTGAATTACGCACAAGCGAGGCAGATAAGATCATTTATGCCACTGATGCTTCTGCCTATCGGGAAATGCCGGATGCGGTTGCCATTCCTTCCACTAAAGCCGACCTGGTTGAACTGATTCAATTCGCACAATCTCATCAGTTATCCCTTATTCCCCGGGCAGCCGGAACCTCTCTGGCCGGACAAGTAGTAGGCAAAGGGATTATAGTAGATATTTCACCCCATTTTACCCAAATACTCGAATTAAATGTAGCGGAAAAGTGGGTTAGGGTTGAGCCGGGTGTTATTCGCGATGATTTGAATAAGTGGCTGCATCCACATGGATTATTTTTTGCCCCAGAAACTTCCACTGCCAACAGGGCTATGATTGGAGGAATGATTGGGAACAACTCCTGCGGATCTAATTCTATTTTATATAAAAGTACCCGAGAACATTTATTAGAGGTTACCGCACTGTTGTCAGACGGGACTGAAGTGGTTTTTGGCGATATCACTACCGAGCAGTTTCATGTGAAATGCGAATTGCCCACATTGGAAGGAAATATTTACCGACATATCCGTCAATTACTCAGCTCTCCGGCGGTTCGCGATGAAATCACTGTGCATTTCCCGCATCCCGAAATAGACCGGCGCAATACGGGTTATGCATTGGATATGTTAATGAATGCCGATCCTTTTGAGGCGGGCGGACCAAGCTT
The DNA here is from genome assembly GCA_026391195.1 of Bacteroidota bacterium. Taxonomy (GTDB): domain Bacteria; phylum Bacteroidota; class Bacteroidia; order Chitinophagales; family Chitinophagaceae; genus Sediminibacterium. The sequence continues at coordinate 2,722 of JAPLEI010000158.1, forward strand.
TAATTTTTGTAAACTAATCGCCGGATCGGAGGGAACGCTTTGTTTGATTACCGAAGCAAAATTATCACTGGTACCCCTTCCGCCGAAAGAAACCGGCTTACTTTGTGTGCATTTTAATTCTATAGACGAATCATTGCGTGCCAATGTGCTGGCAGTTGCTTTTAAACCCAGTGCCTGTGAGTTGATTGATCATTATATATTGGAATGTACCAAAGACAATCGCGAGCAAGCACAAAACCGTTTCTTTGTGCAGGGCGACCCCGGTGCTATTTTGGTGATTGAATTTTGCAGAGATACGCGTGATGAAATACTCGCCATCACCGCCCAGGTAGAAGCAACGCTTCGCCTACAGGGATTGGGCTATCATTTTCCTGTATTATTTGGAAACGAGACCAAAAAAATATGGAATCTCCGCAAAGCCGGATTGGGATTACTGAGTAATCTCCCCGGAGATGAGAAAGCAGTTCCTGTAATTGAAGATACTGCAGTGCGCGTGGAAGATCTGCCGGATTATATCCGTGATTTCAATCAAATTTTATCGGAACACAATCTCCATGCAGTTCATTATGCCCATGCCGGGTCAGGTGAATTGCATCTTCGCCCCATCATCAATCTGAAAACACAGGGGGGTAATGCCTTATTTAAAACCATCGCTGCAGAAGTTGCCACCCTGGTAAAAAAATACAAAGGTTCGTTAAGTGGCGAACACGGAGATGGCCGTTTGCGGGGAGAATTTATCGAACAAATGGTAGGCACCGAAAACTATCAGCGATTCGTTCAACTCAAAGAAGTTTGGGATCCCCAGGGAATATTCAATCCCGGAAAAATTGTACATACTCCCTCGATGAACAGTTTTTTGCGTTACGAGCCCGGAGCACCTGCTTACACTACACCTACCTATTTCCGTTTTTACGGTCAAAATATATTACAACACGCCGAACAATGCAACGGTTCGGGCGATTGTAGAAAAACTGAAATATCGGGCGGTACCATGTGCCCTTCTTACATGGCCACCCGTGATGAAAAAGATACCACCCGGGCACGCGCCAATGTGCTGCGCGAATACCTAACCCGCTCCACTAAAATCAATCGCTTCGACCAACAAGAAATTTACGAAGTGATGGACCTCTGCCTCAGTTGCAAAGCCTGTAAATCGGAGTGCCCCTCGAATGTGGATATGGCCAAATTGAAAGCCGAATTTTTACAGCAGTATTACGATGCCAACGGGGTTCCTTTCCGCTCCCAACTGATTGCGCGCTTTTCGCAACTGTCGAGATTGGGTATGTTGATGCCTTCGGTATATAATTTTATGGTCACCAATCCGCTAATGTCTAAACTTTTGAAGAAAACAGCCGGATTTGCAACTCAGCGCTCTCTTCCCACCCTGGCCCCACAAACTTTACACAAATGGTTTACAAACCGAAAAAAGCCATCCAGTTCTACCGATAAAAAAGTATACCTGTTTTGCGATGAGTTTACCAATTATAACGATGTAAACATTGGTAAAACAGCCGTTGCATTATTAGAAAATTTAGGATATGAAGTGATTATCCCCCAACATGTAGAGAGTGGGAGAACCTGGCTATCGAAAGGACTGGTAAAAAAAGCCGCTGAAATCATCAACCGCAATATTGAATTTCTGTCGCCCTTAATTTCGGCCGAAACGCCGTTGTTGGGCATCGAACCCTCTGCCATTATTACTTTTCGAGATGAGTATCCCGATTTGGCTTCTGAAAAATGGTTGCCTGCCGCTCAGGAACTGGCAAAGCATAGTTTTTTGATTGATGAGTTTCTGGCAGCAGAATTTAAAGCCGGAAAAATTACGGCTGATCAGTTTACTGGCGAGGGAAAAGAGATTCAGTTGCACGGACATTGTCAGCAAAAAGCCCTGAGTAAGCTGAGCGATACGGTTACGATGCTTTCCATACCTACTAATTTTACCGTATCTGTTATTCCATCTGGATGTTGTGGAATGGCGGGTTCTTTTGGCTACGAAAAAGAACATTTTGAAGTGAGTAATAAAATTGGCGAATTGGTATTATTTCCGGCGGTAAGAAATAAAAAGCCGGATGTAATTACCGTTGCCCCCGGAACCAGTTGTCGCCACCAGATTAAAGATGGTACCGGAGTGGTTGCGTTTCATCCGGTTGAAATATTATACCAAGCACTGGCAACTCGGTTGTAAAACGATTTTGATTATTTATAAAATAGTTTCTAATTCATAGTATGCAAATAGCGCAGGAACTTGGTAAAATCATTCATCCCCGGTTGATCACCGATTCGTTAATCGATCGGCATGCCCATGCGGCTGATGCGGGATTTTATTTTTTGCTCCCGAAAGCTATTGTGCTTCCTGAAACTACCGACGATATTATTGCCCTGTTCCGTTTTTGTACTGAACACACTATTCCCCTTACTTTTCGCGCAGCAGGAACCAGCCTGAGCGGTCAGTCCATTACCGATGGTATTCTGGTTGATATCAGTCGTTCCTTTAAAAAAATTCAACCACTACAAGATGGTAAGCAAGTGTATGTACAACCAGGTGCCATCGGATCGCATGTGAATATCGCCCTGCAAAAATTTGGCACTAAAATTGGTCCAGATCCCGCATCCATAACTGCTGCAATGATGGGTGGTATCTTATCTAACAACAGCAGTGGCATGTGTTGTGGGGTGGTGCACAATGCTTATCATACACTGGCTGCTATAACGATTGTATTACCAAACGGACGAGTATTTAAAACCGCCGATTCGGCAGCATATCAGCGGTTTGAGCAATCAGAACTTGCTCTGTGTGCCGGTCTATTGGCCTTGCAGCAGCGCCTCTTGCAACAGCCTCAACTGGTAGAGAAAATTCGCAAAAAATACCGGATTAAAAATACGGTAGGGTATAGTGTACACGCCTTGCTTGATTATGAACATCCCTTGGATATACTCAGTCACCTAATGATTGGTGCAGAAGGAACCCTGGGTTTTATAGCAGATGCTGTGCTCAATACTATCCCCGATAAACCCTATAAAAAAACCGGCCTATTGTTTTTCGATTCTCCTGTTTCGGCTGCGAATGCTATTCCTTCCCTTCAGTCAACCGGTGCCGAAGCTCTAGAGCTAATGGATCGGGCTGCCCTTCGTTCGATTGAACATTTGCCTGATTGTCCACCCGAAATTGCCGCATTACCCGAACAGGCAACAGCAATTTTATGCGAGTTCCAGTCTGCTACCAAAGAAGCCTTAGATCAGTTGTATGCAAGTGCCCTTCCGGTATTAGAAAATATTCCTTTATTAAGTACGCCTGAATTTACTACCGATTACAGCAAACAGGCTAATTTATGGAAACTGCGCAAGGGTCTCTATCCCGCAGTAGCTGCTGTTAGAAAAAAAGGCACTACCGCCATTTTAGAAGATGTAGCAGTACCTATCGAACATTTTGGCAATGCGGTTACTGATTTACAAAATCTTTTTCATCGTTTTGGATATCACAATGCGATTATATTCGGACATGCAAAAGAGGGTAATCTTCATTTTTTAATTACACAGTCGGTTAACGATGCGCCTTCCATAAAAATATTTGATGCCTTTAATCAGGAACTGGCAAAAATCATTTTACACAAGTATGGGGGCTCCATGAAAGCCGAACATGGTACGGGCCGACAAATTGCGCCTTTTGTAAAAGAGGAGTGGGGTGAGGAGATTTTTCAAATCATGTACGAACTGAAAGAGTTGGTTGATCCGCATCATATTTTAAATCCTGGTGTGGTTATTAACACCGACCCCCATTGTCATTTACAAAACCTAAAAACCAATCCGATTGTAGAGGAAGAGGTAGATCGTTGTGTAGAATGTGGATACTGCGAAAATCGGTGTCCTTCCCGTAACTTCACCCTTACACCCCGCCAACGAATTCAGGTGCGACGTTCTTTACAACGGTTGCAGGCAGACAAGCAAACTGCTGATTACAAGCAATTGCTCGATCAATATCAATATGCCGGAATGGATACCTGTGCCGTAGATGGTATGTGTGCGGTGGATTGTCCGGTTGCCATTAATACCGGTGATTTAATCAAGCGTCTGCGAAGTGAAAATCATTCGCCCTTGCAAAATCGCATTTCACTTTGGGTGGCACGATATTTCAGTTGGGTGGCCGGAACTGTTCAGGTAGTATTATCCATAGGAAATGGGGTTAATAAATTATTAGGATCAGCTACTTTATATAACATTACCCGTTTTATTCGCAAAGGATGGAAGGGTTTTCCCTTGTATTTGCAGCAGCTCTCCAAACCGGTTCGGATACAGCCCCATCAGCCAGCAGATTATCAACTCGTGTATTTTTCTACCTGTATTACCCGCATGATGGGAAGCGATATTGAAGACCCGCAGGATTCGGTTACCGTAATGAAGGAACTTTGCGAGCGGGCCAATTTACCATTGTTCATTCCCGATAAAACCGGGGGTACTTGTTGCGGACAACTGTTTTCGTCCAAGGGATTTTATCCAGCCTATCAGGTTACCATCAATAAAACCATTGAAGATTGCTGGAACTGGAGCAAACAGGGAAAAATACCGATTGTATTGGATGTATCATCCTGTACACAATCAATCCGGCAATGTGCCCCTTACTTATCAGATGAAAATCGTTCCCGATTCGAAAAATTACAATTTATCGATTCGGTAGAATTGGTAGCAGATTGGCTATTGCCTCGATTACCTATCACCCAACCCAAAAAACAAATTGCCTTACATCCGGTATGTAGTTTGCATAAAATGGGATTGACAGAAAAATTCCGGTCCGTTGGAAATGCCTGTGCGGAGGTATGTGTAATACCCCATCAGGCTTCCTGTTGTGGTATGGCGGGTGATCGCGGGTTTTATTATCCCGGACTTACCGAAGCTGCCACTGCTGCAGAAATAGAAGCCTTAGAAGGTCTTGAAATTGATGGCTGTTACTCTTCCGGCAAAACTTGCGAAATGGCCCTTTCGGAACATGCAGGAAAAAATTACCGATCTATACTCTATTTATTGCGGGATGCTACAGCGCCGGTTAATCATTAGTCGGCATAGAGCAAATATTTCTTCCGCTTCTCTTTATAAGCAGACAATCCCGGTTCCCAGGTTTTGCGAATGGCTTCCTCCGATAGTCCCTGTTTAATCTGTTCTTTAAATTCTCCGTATCCAATCAGTTTGTCGATATTCCCCATTTGATTACTTTGTTTGTAATCGAAAAATTTCTCTTTCTCTGGATAGGCATTGTATAGTTCGATTATCCATTGCAGATTGATTTGCTGCTGCTTAATCAGATCCCGAGGATTCACGGTTCTTAAATCTAAACCATAACAGGTCTTGTTCATGTGCAGGGGTGTTTCAGCCATGCCTTTGATGCCAACCGGCGTAAACGAAAAAGGATATTTACCCTCGAGTAGGGGACTACCTAGAACGGTAAACGGAAAATAGGTTCCCCTGCCCTGACTCAGGATGGTACCTTCGAATAGGCAGAGAGAGGGATATAAAATAATGGATTGCTGACTATTCAAATTGGGCGAAGGTTTAACCGGAAGGGTGTATTGCATCGAATGATTGTAGTTGGCAACCGGTATCACTTTTATTTTACAGGTTACGCCGTTCGCCAGCCAGCCTTCTCCATTCAACATGCCCGCGAATTCAGCGATGGTTAGTCCGTGTGTGATGGGGATGGGAAACATGCCGATGCCAGATTTATACTTCATATCCAGGATGGGTCCATCCACAAAATATCCGTTGGGATTGGGACGATCCAGAATCAGCAATTCTTTATTGTTCTCTGCACAAGCTTCCATTAAACGGGCTAGGGCATTGATATTGGTGTAAAAACGGCAGCCCACATCTTGTAAATCGTAGATCATAATATCAACATCTGCGAGGTCTTCTTTACTGGGTTTTGATTTGCCTCCATATAAAGAAATCAGTGGTATCCCGGTTGCCGAATCTACTTCATCCGCCACTTTGGCTCCGGCACTGGCATTTCCACGAAAGCCATGTTCGGGGCCAAATACCTTTACAATATTTACCCCTAATTTACGAAGGGAGTCAACAAGGTGCGACGGTCCGATGATAGCGGTTTGATTGGCCAAAAGGGCTACCCGCTTGCCACTGAGGTAGCGTAGATATAGTTTGGTTTGCTCGGCACCGGTTTGTAGTGCATTACTGGATGAAATAGATGCAGCAGGCATTCTTTTGCAGGAGATGAGCATCATCCCACACAAAAAAGAAAGGAGGAATATTCTTTTCATTGGCTAAAAATAATACCCAATATACGGTTCTTTTGTGATGGAATCTGGATTTACAGTAACTTACCAACTATGGAAAATAGTATCAAACAATGGGTGGATAAACTACAATTGCTGCCCCATCCCGAGGGTGGCTTTTATAAAGAAAATTATCGCTCAACTGAAACCCTAAAATCCGGCTGTATTCCAGATCGCTTTACCGGCAGCAGATCGATGAGTACGGCTATTTATTTTTTGATTACTGCCGGTAATTTTTCTTCTTTTCATCGCATAAAAAGTGATGAGTGCTGGCATTTTTATACGGGCGATCCTTTATGGGTGCATATGATTCATGATGCTACTGGCGAATACACTGTTATTGAATTGGGAAACGATCCTAACGGTACTGGAGTATTTCAGGCGGTGGTTCCTGCTGGGTATTGGTTTGCTTCTGAAACCAATGCGGGTGGTGCTTTTTCCCTGGTAGGTTGCACGGTGGCACCGGGATTTGATTTTACCGATTTCGAATTGGCAGAACGCGATCAACTTATTGCCCTATTTCCAGAACATACAACCCTTATTCAAAGATTAACGCGTGTTTAAGGGCTTATTTTGGAGGAAAATAAAAACGGATCAATACAAATGCAATAAGAGCCAGCGTGATTACCAATAAAACAGATACAATCGGCCAGAAATTATCAGTCCTTCTTTTTTTAATTCGTGCAGGTTTCTTTTTGTGGGTTAACAAGCCCAATTGCTGATTGATTTGCTGAGTGAGCATTTGTATATCTGCAGAATGTTCAAAATTCTGTAATCCCTCCAAGGCATCCCGAAGGGGAGTGGAGGAAGCGGCCGCCTCCTGTAATTGTGCAATTTCTGCCTCGGTTGCTTTTCCCAGAATGAATTTAGATAACAACTCGTTATCCAATTCAGCGGGATCCATATCCGTTGGCGCTTGATTATTCATAACCTCGGTTCATTTTTTTATCCAAACTAATCTTCAGGTTTCTTTTACCGTTCTGTATATGACTTTTTACCGACAGCAAGCTATAGCCAGTACTGGCGGTAATTTCAATATAGCTTTTCTTTTGCAGATAAAAAAGGGTGATGCAGGTTTTTTGTTCCTGATTTAAGTCGTCTATTGCATTTTCGAGCAGTAAATAGCTTTGTTCTTTTTCTAAAAAAGTATATCCTTCCTCTTCAGTGTAGCTAACGGTTTCGGGCAGTTCGGAGAAGTAAATATTTTTCTTTCTCAAGTGCATCAGGCAATCATTTTTTGCCACCTGGTATAACCAGCTCTTGATATATTCTACCCGATATTTAGAGAGTTCGGTAAGTGTTTTTAAAAATACCTGCTGCACCATGTCTTTGGCCAGTTCCGAATTTTTCAGGTACTTCATACATACCCCCAACAAGAGTAGGGTATAGCGGGGTAATAGGATGCCGAGCCAATAATTATCGTACTGCTCGTAGAACTTTTCCAACAGTTCCTCATCGGTCATATGGTGTTCTGCTGTTTTGCCCACAGTATTGCTGTTGTTCTAAAGATAAGATGCTTGCCCAATAAAATTCCATAACTTGTAATAAAATTATAACATGTTTGGTTGGATATGTTCAGTTCCGGTTGCCCCCATGCGAAAAGAAGCTGCGCACCGCAGTGAAATGGTAAGTCAATTGTTATTTGGTGAACGCGTACAATTAATAGAATCATCTGGCGATTTTGTGTTGGTGAAAAACGAGTATGATTCCTATACCGGATGGTGCCAGCGAAGCCAGTTAACCGAATTAGCAATTTTCGCTGAATCTATTGAACCAGAAATACTCTCCTCCAACTACATAAACATCGGTATGCTGCGGGAGGCAGCTATTCATTTACCAATGGGAGTTCCTATCAGCAACTGGAAGGGAATTACCGATCCTCATTTTACCTATTCTGGAACTGAACATTCGGCAGGAAGTATTCCCTTTTCCGAATCGAATATTGTTGCCATCTCAACTTCTTATTTAAATGTTCCTTATCTATGGGGTGGTAAATCAGTTTTTGGAATTGATTGTAGTGGATTTAGTCAGCAGGTATTCCGATATTTTGGAAAGAAATTACCCCGCGATTCTGGCGACCAGGCAAAGCAAGGGGAGGATGTAGGTTTTTTAGTAGAATCCCGTGCCGGAGATCTGGCATTTTTCGACAATGCAGAAGGAACCATAACCCATGTAGGCATCTTACTGAATAACCATGAAATTATTCATGCTTCTGGTAAAGTACGTATAGATACCATTGATCAATGGGGTATCATTAATCGGGATACGGAACTGCGAACGCATACGCTTAGAATTATTAAGCGCTACCCTTGATTAGTTGGAGAGAATAGGATTAAAATAAACGGAGACCCTTGGCAAAGTGCGTGCAAACACCCGGCAATGCCAGCCAGAAGAATTGGCGGTAAAATATCATTAAAAATACTAAGATAACAAACCAGATGGTGAAATAAATCCAGGCTTTTGTAGTGCTTGTGTTGGCTTCCATTCCTCAAGAATTTTTGCAAAGATAATAAGGTTAAGGGATTTTTCTTTCTTCTGGGTATATTTTCTCTGAATGGTTAGTTTTCCCCATTTCCCTTTTGGCCATATAATCGTCGAAAACCAGCATTTTTAAGGAAATAATAAGCAAAATGATGGCAAAGGCTTTTTTTACCAGCTGGTCGCTCCAACTCATAGCGAGTTGACTACCCAACAAACTCCCCACCACAAAAGCACCCGCCATCACCAATACAGAGCCCGGATTCAGGTATCCATGCTGATAATATTTATAAACCGCTATAATGCCCACTGGTAATAGCAAAATACCCAACGAAGTACCTTGTGCGGCTTTTTGACTATAGCCCAACAACATCACCAGTGCCGGAACAATAAACACGCCACCTCCTATGCCAATGAGTCCGCTGATAAATCCGGCAACCAGCCCAATCAATATTAAAATAAGATAAGTATACATTTATTTTGGTTTACATTGATTAATTAGGATAACTATTGGGCTGAGGAATTACCAAAATTCTGTTGGTAAAAAAGTATGGCTTCTTCAATAATTTTCAAGGCAGTGGCTTTGTCGCCAAAATCTTCCACCAGTACAGTTTTATTTTCCAACTTTTTATATTCCTCAAAAAAGTGCCGTAACTCGTCAAAAAAATGGCGAGGCAGTTCTTCTATATTGTTGTAATGATTAACGCCCGGATCCTTATCAGCAACGGCAATTATTTTATCATCATTCTCTCCTCCATCTATCATCTGCATAACCCCAATCACCTTAGCCTCCATCAGGGTAAGGGGTTGAACGGGCAGGGAGGTAATTACCAAGATATCCAATGGGTCTTTATCTCCTCCATATGACTGCGGAATAAATCCATAATTGATGGGATAATGGAAGGAGGAAAAAATTACCCGGTCTAGTTTCAATAGTCCGCTTTTCTTATCAATCTCATACTTGCATCTCGATCCTTGTGGAATTTCGATAATGGCATTTACAACTCGGGGAGATTGTTCTCCGCTGGGTACTCCGTGCCAGGGGTGTAATACATGGGTAGGTATCATAGTAAGTTTATTTTGAAATATAATAGCCGATAGCCACACAAACCAATCCGCCGATAACCGTAATCAGTGAATAGCCAATCAATAGTCCATATTTGCCCTCTTGCAATAGCTGTAAGTTTTCCCATGATAAGGCAGAGAGGGTAGTAAACCCACCACAGATACCGGTTACCAATAAAATTTTTGCATCTCCGCTAATGGCGTTTCGGGTGTACCATCCCATAAAGAGCCCTATCAGTAAGGAACCCGAAAGATTTACTAGTAGGGTAGAGAAGGGGAAAAGCGCACTGCGGAAAGTAATGCCCACTAAAAAACGCAGGATACTTCCTATCATCCCACCCAATCCGGCCAAAAAGATTTGTTTCAATAGCATAGTTCAATTATTGAGAAACAATTAACCAACCAGCCGATTTTTTTTCAATCAGTAAAGTGTCTTTTATCTGCGGAGAAAACGAGAAACTATAAATAAACTGCACTCGCTCCGATGAAAGATCATTGATGGCATGAATTTGCAGCGATGCCGTTCTTTTCATTTGTCGTCCCTCACGGTCCAGGGTTCGGTAATCCATCTCCTGCAGCATCAATTGATGTTTCAGATTGCTATCGGCTGGCAGATAACTGGCAGCCGTGGTAAAATCACCTTGCAAACAAGCTTGTAAATACCCTCTTCCGGCATCCAAAGCTGAAGCCGAAACGGCAGCATCTTTTTTGGGTTCGTTGCATGCAGCAAACCATAGTAACAATAGAAAACCATATTTCATTGTTTAAAGATACGAGATTCCTGGGAGCCATTTGTCAACCGAGAATTCAATGAATGCGTAAGGTATGGTTTAGGTAACTAGCAGCTTTTTACACGGTAATTCGGCATACTTTATTACTTTTAATTATTAAATCATACCATATGAGGCTGTTGATACCTGTTTTAGCAGTAGTGTTTTTTTTCAGTTCCTGTAAAACCAACAGTTCCGTTGCGGAAGCAAAAGATACCTTGCAAATCAATGGCCACCCCGCTTGGATGTTACAGGGCAATATTTACGAGGTGAATGTGCGGCAATACACGCCCGAAGGAACTTTCCGGGCATTTGAAGCTCATTTAGACCGGCTAAAAGATATGGGCGTGCATACCATTTGGTTTATGCCGATTCAGCCCATCAGCAAGCTAAACAGAAAAGGAACCCTGGGTAGTTATTATGCAGTAGCAGATTATACGGGTATCAATCCAGAATACGGCAATATGGATGACTGGAAGCACCTGGTAAAATTGGCGCATGAAAAGGGGTTGAAAGTGATGATAGACTGGGTTCCCAATCATACCGGTGCCGATCATTACTGGTTACAAAAGCACCCGGATTTTTATGTGCGGGATAGCAATGGGGTGGCGGTATCGCAGTTCGACTGGACCGATACCCGTAAGCTCAACTTTGCCAATACAGAATTGCGCGATACGATGATTGCCCAAATGAAATTCTGGGTAACGGAAAGCGATATCGATGGATTCCGTTGCGATTATGCGGTTGGGCCCAAGGCAGATCAGTTTTGGATTCCCTGTGTGCAAGCACTGAAAAAAATGAAAAACCTGTTTATGCTGGCAGAAGCCGATTCGGCGTGGTTGCATACGGCAGGATTTGATGCAACCTATGCCTGGCCTGAGTTTCATACGATGGTGGATATTGCTGCCGGAAAGAAAAAAGCGGGTGACCTCACACAATTAATCAATAAGGTAGATTCCAGTTTACCTGCCAATGCCATTCGACTATGGTTTACCAGCAACCACGATGAAAATAGTTGGAACAAGGCCGATTATGCTACCATGCCCGGTGCATCACATACGCCATTTGCCGTTTTAACGCATACCATGCCGCGTTCGTTACCGCTTATTTATAGTGGACAAGAAGAACCCATTTTGCGGGCAATACCTTTCTTTGAGAAAGATACTATCGTATTTAAAAAATTCGAGCGGGCTGCTTTTTATCAGAAGCTTACCCAGCTAAGGTCGCGCAATAAGGCGCTTCGTCCGGATGCAGCTTATCAGTCAATATCAACTAACCAACCCGATCAGGTGATTGCCTTTCTGCGCACCTACGAAAAACAAAAAGTGCTGGTAGTAGTGAATGTAACTGCTAATGCGGTTACTTGCTCGCTATCTGGAAATACCATTTCCGGAAAGTATACCGATGTGTTTTCTGCTGCACCGATTACCTTTGCAGCCAATCCAACGGTAACCCTGGAGCCTTGGGGATACAAAGTGTATGAGCTCAACAATTGATATAGAAAAGTACTATGCATAAGTCAAGTCTGGTTTCCCATATTTTACAAAAGCAATCCTATCTCTGTGTAGGATTAGATACGGATGCTACCAAAT
>JAPLEI010000158.1:14932-18270 GCA_026391195.1 Bacteroidota bacterium
CCTGTCCCTTTTAAAAACGATCCGCAGGGCGTGGTAAAGTTTAATCGGGCGATTGTAGAAGCCACCCTCGACCATTGTGTTGCCTATAAAATCAATACGGCATTTTATGAGGCACAGGGAAGAGCGGGTTGGGATGCGATGGAACAAACACTGGCATTTATTCCTTCTACCCATTTTACCATTGCCGATGCCAAAAGAGGGGATATTGGAAATACCTCCGCCCAATATGCAAAAACTTTTTTTGAAGTATTGCCCTTTGATGCGATAACGGTGGCGCCTTATATGGGAGAAGATAGTGTGCGGCCATTTTTGGAATATGAAAATAAATGGACGATTGTATTAGGACTCACTTCTAACAAGGGAAGCGAAGATTTTCAGCAGTTGGCGCTGGCCAACTCGGGAGAGTATTTATTCGAAAGGGTAATGAAAAAGGTTGCTTCCTGGGGCCATGCGGGTAATCTGATGTTTGTGGTGGGCGCTACCCAGGCGGAGTCATTCAAACCTATCCGTGCCGCATTTCCGGAGCATTTTTTCCTGGTGCCCGGAGTAGGTGCACAGGGGGGAAGTTTAGAAGAGGTATCAAAGCTGGCACTCAATAGGGAAGGGGGTTTACTGGTAAATGCCAGTCGGGCCATTCAATATGCTTCTTCGGGTGATGATTTTGCAGAGCAGGCAAAAATTGTAGCATCCCAATATCATCAAGCGATGAAAACGCTGCTTCAGCAATCAGGGTTATGAGTGGAAGATTGTTTCCATAATTAGTTTACACCAATCCCCATGGGTAGCAGCCGAATAATGGAGCCCATCCTTACATAAACCACTTTCGGTTTGAGCAGCTTGGGAGCAACTTGCTGAAATATCTACACAACGAATGCCATGTTTTTCGGATAATCTTTTCACTTGTGCATTAAATGCTGCTATAGGTTCACGAGAGACCTCTTTTGTGTCTTTCAATCCAAAAGGAGTTACCGTCCAATCCGGAATGGTGATTGTAAATACGCCCTTCTCGGTAGTTTTAGCGAGGTGGATGGCTTTATGAATTAGAAATTCATATTCCTCCGCAAATTCATCAAGCGATAATCCCCGATATTGGTTGTTCACGCCTGCTAACAGACTCACCCAGTCGTAACTGGCTTCCAGTTGGGTATGTATTAGATGGGTGGCAAGTTCTTGGGTAGTCCACCCGGTTTGTGCGATTATTTCCGGTGCGTGGGTATGTTGACCGTTTTGCCTGAGCAACTGAACCAGTTGATAAGAAAAGCTATCGTGCAGCGGTAATCCCTCGCCGATGGTATAGGAATCGCCTAAAGCCAGGTAGGTGATGGGATGATGGATAAGCATATTAATCGGTTTGGGGAACGATGGTATAAAAGTCGTAAACGTCTTGATAGCGGCAATACAATGGAGAGGGCGCTACGCGGATAACACCCGGTTCGCGGTAATCCACCACTATACCCTGTTGAATTAACCGATCGAAAATTGCTCTACCATTTTCTTTAAAATATAGCGATAGTTGTGCCCCTCTTTGTGTAGGATCGGAGGGTGTGATGATGGTGCAGGGTAGGGAAGGGATGCTGTTTAACAGAAATTCGAGGTAACCGGTTAATCGGATACTTTTCTCGCGGATGGCAGCCATACCTACTTCATCAAAAATTGTAAGTGAGCTGCGTAAACAACACATATTCAATACTTGTGCGGTGCTGATATTCCATCCACCGGCGGTAGGTTTGGGTATAAAACCTTTTTCCATTCGGAAGCGGGTTTTTTCATCATTTCCCCACCAGCCTGCCAGTCGGGGAAATTCGGTATCCTGCGCATATTTTTCATGAACATACGCACCACCCACAGAACCCGGACCGCCGTTTAAGTATTTATAGGTACACCAAACGGCAAAATCAACATTCCAGTCGTGCAAATGCAGCGGCACATTACCAACGGCGTGAGCCAGATCGAAGGCAGCAATGGCATCAACCTCATGAGCCGCCTTCGTAATGGTAGGTATATCGAAAAGTTGACCAGTATAATATTGAATACCTCCCAGCATCACCATAGCCAGTTGATCGCCGAGTTGTTGAATAGTATGGGTGATTTGATCGGTGGTGATACAAAAATTTCCGGGAGCGGGTGCAATTTCAACAATTACCTCATCGGGGTTAAGTCCGTAATGTTTCACCAGGGTTTCCAACGCATATTGATCGGAGGGGAATGCCCCTTTTTCCATCAGGATGAGTTTGCGTGAGTCGGTAGGCCGATAAAAACTCAGCAGCATCAGGTGGAGGTTAACGGTAAGGGTATTCATCACCGTAACCTCATGGGGTAGGGCACCCACTATTTTCGCCATCGAGGGGGCCAGGTATTCCTGGTAGTAGAGCCAGGGATTTGCACCCTGCTGAAATCCACCAATCGCATAATCGCGCCAGCTGTTTAGTTCGGTTTGCATGGCTTCGGGTACGTCCTTCCCTTGCAGTCCTAGCGAATTGCCGCAGAAATAGATAATGGGTTTACCGTTTTTCTCGGGAAAGTAAAATTTATCCCGGTATTTAGCCAGCGGGTCTTCCCGGTCGGCATCTGCTGCAAATGAGGGGGATAGGGTGTAGGGAGTCATGGAGTAAAATTAGATAAAAATACGTGAAGGAAAGGAAAAGGCTAGCGAGGTCTTGTGCGCATTTTGAGCATGATGTTGAGTTTGAGTGTGTGGCCCCAGTTTTGCTCCTCGTGTAGTACGCCCAGGCGCACTGCACGCTTTGGAATGATAATCTAATAACTTAAATATAGCTCACCTGCCGTGCAGTTCCTTGTTCCTCGTGTAGTCTTCGAGTGCTAACGAGAGACTGCACGCTTTGGAATGATAATCTTATAACTTAAATATTGCTCACCTGCCGTGCAGTTCCTCTCTGCCGTTCGGTAACTACACGTGGAGCATACCGCTGAATTGCTCAACTGCCGTGCAGTCCGCCTGGCGTACTACACGTGAAGCATACCGATGAAGCTCCAGCGGAGCGTAATCCTGCTCAACTCCTTTTCCAAAAAGATTTCCCTTAGCTCCAGCGGAGCGGCATCTTTTTTTCCTTGTGTAGTACGCCTAGGCGCACCTCCCGAATTAGAATGAAAATAAGTAAAGTGAAAAAAAGGGGTAATCAGCGGTAATTTATACCTAGTAAAAACCCTTGGGTATCAAATTTCCAAAAATGGGTAACTTTACAAAATTGAATTAAATTTCATTGTTGTCCGACTAAATTAAAATAAAACTAGAATAAAAAAGGGCAGTTCCTAAGAACCGCCCATAATCGTTAAGTTTGGTTTACCACAACTAAACATTACGATGAGCGAAGTTAAAA
>JAPLEI010000126.1 GCA_026391195.1 Bacteroidota bacterium
GATGGTTACAGAGTTCATCGGACTGAAAAAAGAGTTGCCATCGGGTTTTTCATTGGCACCGCTGTTTACATAGTTCAATCCCATATTCATGCTTAGCCATTTGGTAATTTTTTGATCAATATTACTTCTGAAACTAAAACGCTGGAAGTCAGTATTACGAATAATACCCTGGTTATAAAAATAAGAACCGGAGAAATAATATTTGGTATTGTCTGTACCACCGCTTACTGAAACGTTATTGTCAGTTCCCATCGCCTGGCGGAAAATAAGGTCCTGATAGTCATACCGGGTAACAGCAGTCGTGTTGGTTAAATTTGGACTCAAAACATCTTGTGTTTGAGCATTAATATCTCCTCCGAATTTTGTGGGTGACTGGTTAACATCCAGCTTAGAACGCAGTCCGTTGAATAGTACATTGCTGCTGAAGGTTACCTGAGGAGCACCGGATACTCCCCGCTTAGTGAAAATCTGGATTACACCGCTGTTGGCACGAGAACCATAAATGGCGGCTGCTGCGGCACCGTTCAATACCTCCACCCGTTCAATATCAGCAGGATTGATATCCACCATTCTGTTTTGACCAACTACGCCCACGAAGTTTCCACCATCGTAGTTACCCTGTGTATTGGTAACACGGGGCGTATTGTTATTTACGATTACTCCATCCACAATGTAAAGGGGTTCAGAAGATGAGTTCACAGAGCTAACACCTCTCAAACGCACACTCAAGCCACCGGCAGGATCGCCACTGTTTTGAGTGATTACAGCTCCGGGTGTTTTACCTTGTAAAGCCTGTAAGGCATTTGAAGAAGCGCCCTTATTCAAATCAGCTGCTTTTAGGGTAGCTACATAACTTCCTAGTTGGCGACGAGTAGTTCCAGCAGAAGTTCCTGTAACCACTACTTCATCCAGCTTTGAAAGGCTTTCTGTTAAATTCACATCAACAGAATAGGATTTTTCATTTCCTATAGTGATGTTTTTACTTTGTGTTCCCCAACCCACCGCTGAATAAATCAGCGTATAGGTTCCAGGATTCAGCGGAACAGTAAATGAGTACACACCATTTGCATCGGAACTAGTTCCAAATTTGGTGCCTTTTACCGTTACCGTTGCTGATTCAACAGCAGCTCCACCGGTATTGTTTATTTTTCCGGAGATGCGAACCTGTCCGAAAGCAATAACGGCGAATAAACTCAGGGTTAATGATAAACAGAAGTGTTTCCATTTACCAAACCTGTGGGTTGTTCGTGTTTTCATAATGGTAGTTTAGGTTTTCGTTATTATAAAATAGTTATACCCGAATCCCGGTAGGGAGCGAGTATGGGATCATCCTTATCCAATTCTGTAATTAATATGTCAATCTGATTGAGGCCGCAGATTTTAATTCGTTGTACTGAGTTGAGTTTCTCTGAAATAGACAGTACCACTTTTAAATTCGATGCTTCTAGCATGGCTTTTTTTAATATAACTACATCCCAATCATTATCTGTAATCCCATTCTCAATATCCATCGCATTGATTCCCATAATGCAGATATCCGCTTTTACCGATTTGATTTTTGAAATGGCTTCCCCACCCACGGCAATCTGTGATTTTTTGGAAATCTTATCCCCAATGAATATTACTTCCGAGTTGGGATGTTGCGCATATTCATACGCAGCCGGAATACTGCCCGTTAAAAAAGTCGCCAGTAAAGTTTCCGGTAACATCCTTGCCGTTTCTATTACCGTAGTTCCTCCACCCGATAAAACAAACATGCCATCCTTTAATAAGCTAATGGCTTTTTGTCCAATGATTTTTTTCTGCTCCCCATGAAAAACATCCGATCGTAAATAAAAACTGTTGAAAGATTTGGAGAGGGCACCGCCATGCACCTTAATCACTTTACCCTCCTCTGCTAATTCATTTAAATCTCTGCGAATCGTATCTTCCGATACCTGTATCTCCGCACTCAAGTCGGCAGATAATACACTATTATGTAAACTAACCTGTCGCAATATGTAAGCCTGTCTCTCTTTTTTTAGCATCTTTACACTTTGGACTTCGAAATTATTATAAATAAGGAATACTAAACCCTAAAAACCGCAAAAAGTTGCAATTTTTCTTTTTTTCTGCTTAAAATACCGCAAGAATGAACAAAAATATAAATAAATTATATATAATGGGGAATGCAGATTCCCGGATGATTGTAGGACTCATGAGCGGTACCTCTTTAGATGGACTCGATGTAGCCCTTTGCAAAATTTACGGTTGCGGATTGGAAACCCGTATCGAATTACTCGAATTTTCTACCATACCCTATACGGCCTTCTTTAAAAATCAGGTAAAGGAAGTATTTGCTAAAAAACTAGCCAGTTTAGAAAAAGTATGTTTGTTGAATGAATGGATTGGGGTATTTCATGGACGATTGGTATTGGATTGTTTAAAAAAATGGGGCATTCGGCCGGAGGCTGTTGATTTAATTGCCAGCCATGGACAAACCATTTACCATGCCCCCACCTGGCTGCACCAAGATGATCGTTTTCCCAATGCTACCCTTCAAATTGGTGATGGAGACCATATTGCTGTAACTACCGGAATTATTACCCTCTCTGATTTTAGGCAAAAACACTTGGCTGCAGGTGGGGAAGGGGCGCCTTTGGCAGTTTACGGCGACCATCTGATTTTTAGCAAGGAAGGGGAAAATCGTATCATGCTGAATATTGGTGGCATTGCCAATTTTACCTTTTTGCCCGGTAATCGCGATGTTTCGGCCATTTTCAGTTCCGATACTGGACCCGGTAATACCCTCATGGATACCTATGTGCAGCAATACTTCAGTACACCTTATGATAA
>JAPLEI010000123.1 GCA_026391195.1 Bacteroidota bacterium
CCACCATCGGCTGTTTCTTTGTATTTGCTGCTCATGTCGAGCGCCGTATCCCACATGGTTTTGATTACTTTATCTAAACTAACAATGGCAAAGTCAGGAGCACTTTGTAACGCCAGTTGGGAAGCAGTAATGGCTTTAATGGCACCCATTGTATTTCTTTCAATGCAGGGAATTTGAACCAATCCACCAATCGGATCACAGGTTAGGCCCAGGTGATGTTCCATGGCAATTTCTGCCGCCATCAATGCCTGTCGTTGCGTACCGCCCATCGATTCTGTTAAAGCTGCTGCCGCCATAGCGGATGATACACCAATTTCGGCCTGACAACCACCCATAGCAGCAGAGATGGTGGCGCCTTTTTTAAAGATGCTGCCAATTTCAGAAGCTGTTAATAGAAAACGAATAATCTGCTCATCGGATTGACCATTACAAAAGCAAATAAAATATTGTAATACCGCAGGAATAACGCCGGCAGATCCATTGGTGGGTGCGGTAACCACTCTTCCAAAAGATGCATTTTCTTCATTCACTGCAAGTGCAAAACAACTTACCCAATCAACTATATATTGAAATTCGTTGCCCCCTCTTCGAATGGCTTTAATCCATCCCTCTTTGTTTGTATAGGTGGCATCATTCAATAATTTTTTGTTCAGTGCAAAAGCTCGCCGATTCACTTTTAAACCGCCCGGCAATTCACCCTTGGTATGGCAACCCTTGTAAATACATTCCTGCATCACTTGCCAGATGCGCAGCAAATTTGCACGGGTAGCAGCTTCCGGCCGCCAGGCTGCCTCATTCTCCATTACCACTTCGTGAATAGCCATCCCTTTCATACAATGCTGCAACAAATCTTCGGCGGTGTCTATAGCAAAAGGAAGCTCTACTTTTTTACCCGATGGATGCTGATCTCCTTCTTTAACAACAAATCCACCCCCGATTGAATAATAAGTTTCACTGAAGGTTTCCCCATTGTCGAGCGTGATTAAAAAACTCATTCCATTCGGATGAAAAGGAAGCGTTTCATTTACCAGAAATTGGATATGAGTAGCCAGATCAAAATTTATCGGATGGGTACCTTGCAAGGGTAATTTAGAACTGTCTTTTACTTTTTGAATAACTGCTGCTACCGACTCAACGGGAAAATGAACCGGATCTGCCCCCATCAAACCCATCATTACTGCAATATCGGTTCCATGGCCCTTTCCTGTTTTGGCGAGTGAACCATACAAATACACCTGAACATCCTGCACATCCGATACATATACTTTTTGCTGGATAGCATCCAAACACGCCAGTGCTGCTTTCCATGGGCCAAGCGTGTGCGAACTGGAAGGGCCAATTCCGATCTTAAACATATCAAAAACAGAGATGGCCTCACGAGCGGTTTGCATAATCAACATTTATTTACCGGATTGTTAAAAAGTATCGGGTACTTAACACTGCTAAACTAATACATGTTAGGATAGTTTTTACGAACTTTACGCCTAACAATTGAGTTTTATTGATCCTTTATATAAATTTATGCAACTTTCTTCTCTTCTCAACCGATTTAATGAGCCGGAAACCTTAAAAATGGCCAAATTAGGCCGCGAATTAAGAGCTCAAGGAATTGATGTAATTGATCTGAGCCTGGGTGAACCAGATTTTGATACCCCACAGCATATTAAAGAGGCTGCCATTAAAGCGATCAACGATAACTGGAGTCATTATACCCCCGTTGCAGGATTTGCCGATCTGAGAGAAGCCGTTTGCACCAAACTAAAGCGGGATAATGGATTGGATTATTTACCAGAGAATATCGTAACCTCAACTGGTGCCAAGCAGAGTTTAGCCAATGCAATTTTAGCGTTGGTGGATGAGGGCGATGAAGTGATTATTCCTACCCCCTATTGGGTTACGTATTCGGAGTTGGTAAAAATTGCCAAAGGAAAAGTGGTTGAAATACGTACCTCAGTTGCCAACAGTTTTAAAACAACCCCCGAACAACTGGAAGCAGCTATTACCCCGGCTACCCGGGTATTTATGTTTTCTTCTCCCTGTAATCCTTCCGGAGCTGTTTATAATCAAGCTGAATTAGCAGCCCTGGCAGAAGTATTCAGAAAGCATCCAGAAATCACCATACTATCTGATGAGATTTATGAGTACATCAACTTTGTTGGCAAACATGAAAGCATTGCCAGCTTTGCTGACTTAAAAGACCGCGTAGTGCTGATCAATGGTTTGAGTAAGGGATTTGCCATGACGGGCTGGCGCTTGGGTTATATTGCTGCTAATACTACCATTGCAAAAGCCTGTGAAAAAATTCAGGGACAATTTACCAGTGGTGCCAGTTCCATCACCCAAAAAGCAGCGGTGGCGGCTCTTACGGGCGATTTGCGTCCTTCTATGGAAATGACAGATGCTTTTACAAAAAGACGAGCCAAAACACTGGAGTTATTAAAAACAATTCCCGGATTTACCTGCTTCGAACCCGAGGGAGCTTTTTATGTGTTCCCAGATGTAAGTGCCTATTACGGCAAAACTGCGGGAACCGAAGTAATAAAAAATGCAGCTGATTTTAGTATGTATTTATTGAACACCGCGCATGTATCCTCTGTGATGGGTGATGCATTTGGTGAGCCCAATTGTGTTCGTTTTTCTTTTGCCAACAGCATGGAAAATATCGAAAGAGCCTGGGCACGCATTGGTGATGCATTGGCTGCTTTGCAATAAGGGTTCTAATGGTTGCGCCCTGATTGATTACTCCGGAAAATATTCAACAGCATGTACAATCCCGAAAAACTGGTGATGTTTCGCAACCGGTTGGAAAAAATGTTCCGCCATCGCAGCAAACAAGCCAGAAGAATGGGCAACAGTTGCTATCGGGTATACGATCATGATATACCGGAATTTCCCTTCTGCATTGAGTTGTATGGCGAGCACGTGTATGTGGCCGAATATCTTCGCCACCACGGGATGGAAGATGAAATCTACGCACAATGGCTGGAAGAAAGCCTTGCCTGCATTGGCGAAATACTTTCCGTGGATGCAGAAAAAATATTTCTGCGACAAAGAAAAAAAATGTCGCACCGAGATGGACAATATGAGAAATTAAACGAGCGGGCCCATGTGTTTACCGTTTCGGAAAACAACCTGTTATTTCAAGTGAATTTAACGGATTATCTAGATACAGGACTGTTTTTAGATCATCGGATTACCCGTCAGTTGTTTCGGGAACTATCGGCTGGCAAACAGGTATTGAATTTGTTTTGTTACACCGGTTCTTTTTCTGTGTATGCGGCAGCAGGTGGGGCAGCCAAGGTTACTTCGGTTGATTTATCTAAAACCTATCTTCAGTGGGGGAAGGAAAATTTAGCACTAAATGGCTGGGAGGAGGATGAAAAGTTTCCTTTGGTGCATGCAGATGTGAAAGCTTATCTGAAAACGCTCCACCCCAACCAGTTTGATTTGGTGATGATGGACCCACCCACTTTTAGTAACAGCAAGCGGATGAAAGATATTTTAGATATTCAACGCGACCATGTTGAACTAATCAATGATGTATTACGTGCGATCACCCCCGGAGGCATTTTATTTTTCAGCACCAATTACAGTAAATTTCAATTAGATAAAGCAGCTATTGAGGCCGAAGAAATCAAAGACATCACTCGGGCAACTACACCCTTTGATTTTGAAGGAAAACTGAAAAGAGCCTGTTTTCAAATTACTGCGCGATCAGTTTAGGGAGTGTTTGCAGCAAGCTTTTTATCCGCCGCTTTTTGTAATAATTTCTCGTGTAGTGCCAATACCTGTGGAATTAGCAAATCGATACTATTATTAACTACCACTTTATCGCAGAGGCGCATCTTTAAACTTTCGTCAATTTGATTTTGCATGCGTTGGATTACTTCATCGCGGGTAATTTGATCGCGATGCATTACTCTTTGAATACGCAGGGCTTTTGGACTGCTCACCCCCACCATCACATCGATGCCTTCTGCAGAGGCAGACTCGAAAAACAGCGCCGCTTCTTTTACACAGTAGGGAGTAGTTTGCTGATTTGCCCAGGTGATGGCTGCCGAAATAGAAGCGGGATGAACGATGGCATTGAGTTGTGCCAATAAATCGGGATTGCTGAAAACCAAGGCAGCGAGCTTTTTCCTTTCCAGTTGTCCATCGGTGTACATATCCATTCCAAATGTTTGCTGAATGGCAGAACGAATAGAAGGATCGGTATTCATCAGGTTTTTGGCTACTGCATCCGCGTTTAGCACAGGGATGCCGAGCACCTGAAAGATGCCGGCTACGGTGCTTTTACCACAGCCAATGCCACCTGTGAGACCAACATGTAGGGCCACAAACTTTAATTTAATACCAGAAGGTACTGCTATTTCGAAAGCCGGAACGGCTTACTTCTTTTCAGCTACTGGTTTATTAATGGCAGCAGTCCATTCCATACTAATAGCCGACTTTTCTAATTTCACATAACTGCCGGGATTAATTTCCAACTGCAGGGTGCCATCTTCATTAATTTTATTAACGGTTCCATGTATACCAGCGATGGTAACTATCTTATCACCTTTTTGCAGGTTATCGATAAACTTTTTTTGATCCTTAGCCTTTTTTGCTTGCGGGCGAATCATAAATAACCAAAATACCAGGATAATGCTACCCATCAGAATTAGATTCACCATGCCACCGCCAGCTTGAGCGGGGTTACCTGCCATCAACAATTGAACAAATGAAAACATACGTAGATATTAATGATTAAAAAATTAATCGGTGTAAGTTAATTAACCGGTTGAACGATTTTGCCAGTAAAGGTAAGGGTATGATTGATTCCATCCGGTGTATTGGTGGTAACAAAGATAGTTTTTCTTACTTCACCGGGGTGCGATCGGTTACTATTGAAAGTGCCGGTAACAAAACCAGTTTGTCCGGGTAAAATAGCTTCTTTAGAATAACTGGCTACTGTACATCCACAACTGGGGTTCACCTGAGTAAGAAAAAGAGGCTTCTCCCCTATATTCTTGCAGGTAAACGAAACTTGAATGGAATCCCCCATATTGATTGTTCCGAAATCCTTCACTGAGTCTATCCACTGCACTTTGGTATAAGTAGCAGGATCGGGGAGGAATTCGGTGGAGGATGCTCCTGGTTTAGCAGGTGGATTAGCACATCCAATAATAAATGCAAAGGCAGAAAGTAAACAGACAATACTGCGCATAAACTATCCTTTATTTTTATGATCAATTTTGTTAATCCGGCCAGCCTCCACTAGTTCTTTATGTATATTATCTAAAATTCCATTTACAAAATGGCCGCTTTGCGAAGTACTATAGGCTTTGGCGAGATCAATGTATTCGTTAATAGTAACCTTGGTGGGGATGGTTTCAAAAAACAATAGTTCACATAAACCCATACGCATCAAAATCATATCCAGCACGGCGATCCGGTCGGCATCCCAGTTTTTTAGTTTCGGATGAATCAGGGTAGAACAGAATTCCTTTTTCTCCAGGGTTGTTCGAAGCAAATCGCGGGCAAAAAACCATTTTTCATCACTCACCATTTCCCGGGTATTATAAACACCCGGCTTGTGCAGGTAATTCATCACCAATTGCTCCAACATTTCTCCATCATCATCCCAGTTCGGATAGAACTCTTCGAGGTGGAGACAGAATGATTCATCGGGCAGTAAAACCTGTGAAAAAAGGAATTTGATTATATCCCTATCCTGGTTTTTATCCCGTGAACTTATGGCGATATAAGCTTGGTATTCGGGGGTTTCCGCGAGCAGATAATACATTTTTTTCAGCAGCTCGGCATCCATCTTCAGGCCGGGTTTGTCTTTCTCTACGGATCTTTTAAAATCCTCATTTTCTAAAATAGCCCAGATAGTAAGATTTCCGGAAATCTTGGTATTTACTTCCATGTCTTCCCGGGAAGGCAGGTTTTTAGAGCGCCGATGCCGCGAGTCTTCCTCGGCAAAACGGGCTACTTCGGTAACAAAATAGAGCAGGTAAACAAATAATTCGCGAGACTTGTCTAGATTCTTCTTCAGCAGCTGTTCGGGTTGAACCACCGGAGTATCGTCGTGGGTAGTCTCAATCATATAAATGAGCTGCATAACTTTTAACCGGATATTTCTTCTGCTTATCATAACTGAAAAGAACTTAGTAAGGCGGCGCAAATATAAGGATAATGGCGGGGTAGCAAAAAGTATTGATACCTGCGTTAAAAAACCGGTAGAAATTCTACCTTCGTTCCCGCTGGAAGAATGGCCGACTGAGCGGATGCTGTATGAAAAAATGACACGAAGGCCGATTTTTTCAGGGGAGTTACTGGGTATAGTATGACACACCGCGTATAACCTGGTAACAAAGAGATAGAAAAACTGAAATTTTGACTCATCCCCTTCTGTGGCATAATTATAGAGCGGTAAGGGTAATTCTCAAATAAATATAAAAAATCAATTACGTATGGCAAAAAAATTGAACGTTACTCCTCTACACGACCGAGTAATTATTAAGCCGGCAGCATCCGAGGAAAAAACAGCTGGTGGCATTATTATTCCGGATACGGCAAAAGAAAAGCCTCAAAGAGGTTCAGTGGTAGCTGTAGGAGCAGGTAAAAAAGATGAACCTATAACTGTAAAAGTAGGCGATACTGTATTGTACGGAAAGTATGCAGGTACTGAAATTCAAGTTGAAGGGCACGACCTGTTGATTATGAGAGAAAGTGATATCCTGGCTATTGTATAAGCAGCGTATCCTATCTAATATTTAATTTTAATTAATTCTCTTAATCATTTGTATAACAATTAATTACGAATAATTCGTATAAAACAATAAATATGGCAAAACAAATATTTTTCGACATTGATGCAAGAAACCGGATGAAAAAAGGGGTAGATACCCTGGCTAATGCGGTTAAAGTAACCCTCGGACCCAAAGGTCGCAACGTGGTTATTGAAAAGAAATTTGGTGCTCCCCAGGTAACCAAAGATGGGGTAACTGTAGCTAAAGAAATTGAACTAGAAGATCCCATTGAAAACATGGGTGCCCAAATGGTAAAGGAAGTAGCTTCTAAAACCGCTGATCAGGCGGGTGACGGAACTACTACCGCAACTGTATTGGCACAGTCGATTATTTCTGAGGGACTGAAAAACGTGGCTGCCGGAGCTAACCCAATGGATTTGAAGCGTGGTATAGATAAAGCGGTTGCCAAAGTGATTGACAGCTTAAAAAATCAATCCCAAACCGTTGGAAATGATACCCTGCCAACAGCGATGTTGAAATTGGCAAATTGATTGCCATGGCTATGAGCAAAGTGGGTAAAGAAGGGGTTATTACTGTTGAAGAAGCAAAAGGTACTGATACTACGGTAGATGTGGTAGAAGGTATGCAATTCGACCGTGGCTATATCTCTCCTTATTTCGTTACCAACAGCGAAAAAATGGAAGTTGAGCTGCAAAATCCTTATATCCTGATTTACGACAAGAAAATCAGTGCTATGAAGGATATCCTGCATATTCTGGAGAAAGTGGCCCAAAGTGGTCGTCCTTTATTAATCATTGCTGAAGACCTGGAGGGGGAAGCATTGGCTACCCTGGTGGTAAACAAACTGCGTGGTACCCTTAAAGTGGCTGCTGTAAAGGCGCCTGGTTTCGGAGATCGCAGAAAAGAAATGCTTACCGATATCTCTATCCTCACTGCCGGTATCGTGATTAGTGAAGAGCAAGGCTTTAAACTAGAAAATGCAGATTTAACGTATTTAGGTCAGGCTACTTCTGTAACCATCGATAAAGACAATACCATAGTGGTAGGTGGAAAAGGTAAAAAAGCCGATATCACTGCCCGTGTAAACCAAATTAAAGCGCAAATTGAAAATACTACTTCTGATTACGACAGAGAGAAATTACAAGAGCGTTTGGCCAAACTAAGCGGTGGTGTAGCGGTTTTATATGTAGGTGCTGCTACTGAAGTTGAAATGAAAGAGAAAAAAGACCGCGTAGACGATGCCCTGCACGCTACCCGTGCTGCTGTAGAAGAAGGCATTGTACCTGGTGGTGGTGTTGCTTATATCCGTGCGGTTGAATCTATTGAAAAAATGAAAGGTGCCAATGAAGATGAAACTACCGGAATTCAGATTGTAAAAAGAGCCATCGAAGAGCCGCTGCGTCAGATTGTTGCCAACTGCGGAATTGAAGGTTCTATTGTGGTACAAAAAATTAAAGAAGGAAAAGGAGATTTTGGTTTCAACGCCCGTACAGAAGTGTATGAAAACCTGTTAAAAGCAGGTGTTATTGATCCAACCAAAGTAACCCGTGTAGCGCTAGAAAATGCTGCTTCCATTGCCGCCATGTTACTCACTACTGAGTGTGTAATTGCCGACAAACCCAAGCCGGAATCTGGACACGCACATCCTGCTCCTGATATGGGCGGAATGGGTGGTTACTAATCACTTTCCGATTGTATTGATAAAAAACTCCGAACCAAATGGTTCGGAGTTTTTTTTGTGCCTATAAA
>JAPLEI010000087.1 GCA_026391195.1 Bacteroidota bacterium
AAGGTTTGGCACCTCGATGTCGGTTCGTCACATCCTGGGGCTGGAGAAGGTCCCAAGGGTTCGGCTGTTCGCCGATTAAAGTGGCACGTGAACTGGGTTCAGAACGTCGCAAGACAGTTCGGTCCCTATCTGTGGTGGGCGCAAGTAAATTGAGTGGACATGACCTTAGTACGAGAGGACCGGGTCGTACGTGCCGCTGGTGTATCTGTTATGCCGCCAGGTGTAATGCAGAGTAGCTATGCACGGCAAGGATAAACGCTGAAAGCATCTAAGCGTGAAACCTTCCACAAGATGAGTTTACTTTTAAGGGCCGTCAAAGACTATGACGTTGATAGGCTACAGGTGTAAAACTGGTAACAGTAAAGCCGAGTAGTACTAATTGCCCGTATGCTTTATTTTTTTTTCTTGTAGCTGACTAGCTTCCCAATATGTACATTATTAAGTCGTTCATTCGACTGTAAATCCTTATGGTGGTTTTGCCGGGGGTGTTCACCTCTTCCCATTCCGAACAGAGAAGTTAAGTCCCCCATGGCCGATGGTACTCGCATCACGCTGGGAGAGTAGGTAGCTGCCATATTTATTAAAAGCCTCACTGTTTATTCAGTGAGGCTTTTTTGTTTTCCCTGAGGTCCAGCGGACCAGCACCCTACTCACACTCCCACGCTCACTCTATTTCCCCAGGTCCAGCGGACCGACACCCTACTCAATCTCTTTTTCACCGATTAGTTTTTCGGTGTTTTCACCGATTGCCTTTCTGCTTCCTCCTGCCTACCTTCCCCTTTTTTATTCCACTACCATGAAACGGATCATCCTCGTACTTCTTTTCGGATGCCTATTTTCCTCCTGTTCGGTTACCCTGGTACCCGAATACAATGCATCCCTCTACCAACAAATCGTTACTACCGCTGCCCGCAACGACCGGCTGTATATCGACCTACTGCAAGCAGATACTACTCATCGCGCCTTCTCTCAGTATGCCAAAAGATATGCAGGTATCGAAACTTCCATTCAATCTATCTATCTGCAATACCAGGCTCGTGCCAACAACAGCGCATTCTTACCCATCCTGGAAAATATTCAAACCCTTTTTCTAAAAT
Organism: Bacteroidota bacterium; assembly: GCA_026391195.1. Classification (GTDB taxonomy): domain Bacteria; phylum Bacteroidota; class Bacteroidia; order Chitinophagales; family Chitinophagaceae; genus Sediminibacterium. Next base: position 1,098 of record JAPLEI010000087.1, read on the forward strand.
ATAAAGAAGAACACAAACAACATACCGCCGCACTAACACAGGCAGAAATCAAGGTATACCAAACCTATACCCGCGATTACTGGAAACCCCTGCTGATTGCTGAAAATGCTCTACGATAATTTATAAATCAACTGTATGCAATTCGATGTAAATGAAACACTGGCCGGTATGATGGGGGCCATGCAAAAGCAATTTTCAAAAGACTGGCCCCTGATAAAATCAGCGGCTCATCAGTTTTTACAGGCGCGAATTCTTCGCCTGGCACTGCTGGCAGAACTTAGACTAACCGGTCAATTGCCCCCTGCATTTTTTGCTGAGAGAATGAAAGACGAACAGTTATTACTGCAGTCCGAACTACATGCCATCACCATCGTTACACTCGCTGCCGCCCAACGAGCCGCACGGGCAGCTTTGCAGGTTTTTACCCGGGCTGTTGATAAGGCACTCCCTATTTAATGGTAAATAGAATCTGTACTACATGCCCACACCCATTCCTGATCCGGTACATCAACAGGCGATTCTTATCTCCTTTCTGCAATTAAGAAGGGCGGTTGGCTGGTGCGGCATTGCCTTGCCCATTTTTTTATTCCTTGCTTTTACCTTCCAGTATCCGCATTGTTCCCTGCCACCCAGTATCAGTCATTTTTATTATACCGGTTTGGGCACTTACTTTACCGGAACCCTATTTGCTGTGGCTATTTTTTTATTTCATTACCGTATGCCCGAAAAAATTGATCGGATCGCAGCGCAGGTTGCAGCCGTGGCTGCCTTGGTGGTAGCCTGCTGCCCAACCAATCCCTATTGTAATAGTTGTATTACTTGTATTCAAATCGAATGGATTCCCCACCCCATCGTAACAAAACTGCATTACGGGGCTGCCCTGGTATTTTTTTTGGTGTTGGCCTTCTTTTGTATTTGTCTGTTTACCAAAACCCACGCACACCTTCCCGAAACACCTCAAAAAATTATTCGAAACCGATTGTATAAAATTTGTGGGTATACGATTCTCATTTGTATTGGACTGCTTGCATTGCAAGAATGGCAGTGGTTTATCCAACTTGTACCTTTTATCAAGGGGTCATCCACCACATTTGTTGTAGAAAGCATTGCATTGTTGGCATTCGGTATTTCGTGGCTGGTGAAAGGGGAAACTCTTTGGAAAGATGCAACCTAACCCCTTTGAAATGCAGATAGCTTACTAAGCTACTTCTTCCCCCGCCGCAGCTTCCAGTAATCGAAACCAGTCTCCCTTTCCAGTTGAATGTCCCTTCTCCGAATAGTCTTCCGACAACGGAGGAGACTATTCGGTTCGGAGGAATAATCTGCCTAATTCAGCGGCATATTTTTATACATGGATAAGAAGTTTCTGAGATTTTTTTACATATATCGAATTAGACCATATTGACTTGGGTATTTGGTGCTGCCATTATTTTATATGTGATGGTGAATTGAACTCCGAAGCGCATAGTCTCTTTCCGCCGAGGCGGATCGGAAGACTACGCGAGGAAGTGAATATTGACTTGGGTATTTGATGCAGCCATTATTTTAAAATCGATGGTGATTTTACTCCGAAGCGCATAGTCTCCTTCCGCCGAGGCGGATCGGAAGACTACGCGAGGAAGTGAATATTGACATGGGTATTTGATGCAGCCATTATTTTAAAATCGATGGTGATTTTACTCCGAAGCGCATAGTCTCCTCCCGCCGAGGCGGATCGGAAGACTACGCGAGGAAGGGAAATTAGACCTGCACGCGCTATTTCAATGTAAGCTATCTTACTAAATTGGTTTAAAAAAAATTCATTATATTTAATCATTATAAGTACTCTTATAGTAATTTAACCATATGAATCATATATTATAGTCTTACTATCTCTTACAATCGTATTCGTTCTTTTTATTGATATCCCCCCCACGATGGTTTTAGTTAAATAGTTTTATTTACATAAATATTGTCCTCACTATGTAATTGAAATAAATAGCATAATTAATTCTGTGATGTATTTTATATAATTAATCAAGGATGTATAAAAAATGTTTGCTTATACTACTTTTTATTTTTGTGTTTAAAAAAGGTACTTGTAACAATATTCTAGGTGGCCACATGTATGCTAACGGATTCTATTCTCAGGGTAACACTGGTTTTTTTACACTGCAGCTCGATTTGTATGCAGCTTGCATCAATACCAATGACACAGCAGCTATCGCAGCACAATTCCCATCAATAATAACAATTGCCATTTATGCTGATGATGGATCCAATACTTTGTACCAATCAATTCAAGGCATTCGGGGGAATAATCCGAAATCAGTCTCTGGAGGATATCTTCCGAATTGCATATTAAATGCAGGATTAAATTGTTATATAAGCAATAGCTATTCATTTAATGTTAAAATACCCGGAAATTTAACGGGGTTTACTGTAATTTATGAGTCTTGTTGCAGAGCAGATAGTTTGACGAATGTAAATGGCAGTCAAGGTCTTTCAATTACAACCAAACTGATTTTCCCAGGTTACCCTTTCTTAATTATTGAAGGGGGAATCGCTAACTATCCATATTTTTTTAACGATAATAATAATACAGTAGTCTGTGCAAAAGAACCTTTTTCATTATCCCTTCTACCTAAACCTTTAACTGCCCCAATTTCTACCTTCTCTTACCATCTTACACCCGGCTTTGGAAGCTCAGTTACGATAGAAAAACAGACAGTCATTTCTAAAGGCAAACCTTTGGTTCCTTTAATTTATGACACAATTAATGGATTTGATGGATATTTCCCATTAGGCAAATCAGTTTCTATTGATACGCTCACAGGAGTACTTTCCGGTATAGCACCTGCACCTGGTAATTATCTGATTAATGTTATAATTAAAGAATATGTTGAAGGTTCCACTATTATATTTAGTAAACAGTTCACTCTCCGTGTACGTTCTTGTCATTTAGATGCCATTAAGCTCGATTCAGTAAGAATTTTGTGCGACAGCCTCAAAGTTTCTTTTGCCAATCAAGCTTCCAACACTGGTATTGTTGCCTATCAATGGCAGTTTCTGCAGAACAATACAGTGATTGGCAGCGCTTCTGATTCAACGCCTAAGTTTGTTTTCCCAGATACAGGTAGCTATACTATCAAACTAAAAGTTACAAACACTGCGGGATGCCGGGATTCGGCCATTCAGCAGTTATCGCTCTATCCTTTTCTGAAACCTGGATTTACCATAAGCGGCAACTGTATACAGCAACCCTATGTTTTTACAGATACTTCTACCACTAGTTTTGGTTCCATACAAAATCGGCATTGGGATTTTGGTGACCAGGCCACTTTATCCGATACGTCTATTGCAACATCACCTACCTATCAATACGCAACGAAAGGTATAAAGACAATACAACTTACGGTATCTAATACCAAGGGCTGTGTTGCTACTATGCAAAAAACACTAGAGGTAACAGACAAGCCTCCTTTGATGCTTTTCACCCATGATACACTTATTTGCAGTATAGACACTTTGAAACTTCAGGCCAATGGACAGGGTATTATTAGCTGGGCACCATCTTACAATATTCTTGGAGCGCAATCAGCATCTCCTTCTGTATTTCCAAAGCAAACCACTCGTTATATTGCTACATTAAATGCGAATGGATGTATAAATACAGATACGGTTACCGTGAATGTTTTAGATTATATTACAGTTGATGCGGGTGCCGATCTTTCTATTTGTTTACAGGATAGTACTCAACTAAAAACGATTAGTAAGGCTACTTCCTTTCTTTGGTCTCCTGCCAAAGGGCTAAGCAGTTCAACAACAAAATCCCCAGTTGCAGCGCCAATTTCAAATACGCAATATATTGTAACGGCTAATTTGGGTAAATGCCAGGCAAAAGATACAGTTGTAATAAACGTTTATCCTTATCCGATTGTGGATGCAGGTAATGATACCCTCATATGCAGTGGATCAAAAGCGTTTCTAAAAGGAGTCGTAAATACGACAAATTATTATTGGTCATCATCCAGATCCTTATCGGATATATATAGTCTTACTCCAATTGCAATTCCAAAGTCAACCACAAAATATGTGCTTACCGGTTTTCAACAATCGGGATGTATTAAACCTGTATCTGACACAGTAGTTGTTACTGTGGACAATAGTATTGCAGTAGACGCGGGAAGAGATACATCCGTTTTTATTGGACAACCATTGCAATTACACGCATCCGGTGGAGGAAGCACTTACACATGGAGTCCAAAAACAGGGTTAAGTGATGCTAATATTCCAGATCCAATAGTGATATTAGATGGATCTTTAGACTACATTAAATATTTTGTAACTACCACTGCAAACGGATGCGAGGCACAGGATGATGTTGTTGTTAAGATAGTAAAATCGAAGCCTGATATTTATGTGCCTTCTGCGTTTAGCCCCAACCGAGATGGAAGGAACGATTACTTAAGGGCAATTCCGGTGGGCATTAAAACTTTTTTAAATTTTGATATTTATCAAAGATGGGGTGGGTTAGTTTTTCATACTACAGATCCTTTAAAAGCATGGGATGGCAGAATTCAAGGTCAAGATCAACCGAATGGAGTGTATATATACATTGCTAGAGGTATTGATTATCTTGGGAACCTGATTGAGAAAAAGGGAACTGTGATTATTTTACGGTAAAGGCATAGTTTCCTATCTGCCGAGGCGTAAGACTGTGCGAGGAAGGGAATAATATTAGCTTCTCTGTATAGCACGACTGAGGCGCACTATGCGAGGAAGGGGATATATGTAATCGATGGAGATTTGAACTCCGAAGCGCACAGTCTCCTTCCGCCGAGGCGGATCGGAAGACTGTGCGAGGAAGCTATGCTACCTTACATCAGGCCACTTCTTCCCCCGCCGCAGCTTCTAGTAATCGAAACCAGTCCTCCCTTTCCAGTTGAATGTTTTGTGCTTCTTTTGCTTCAAGTAATCTTTCCAGCTTGGTAGTTCCTACTACCGGTAATATGCCGGAAGGATGGCGTAGCAACCAGGCTAATAAAATCTGATTTTCACCGGTTTGATATTTTGCAGCCAGTTCGGAAGTGCAACTGCGAATAGCCCGGTAGCGAGGATGGGTTTCGTCGCTGATAATGCCTCCACCCAATGGTGCCCAGGCCATCGGAATAATTTCATGTTCTATACAATGCGACAGGGTTCCATTAGTAAAAGCATCCCGCATAAGCAGGGAGCACTCTATTTGATTATAGGCTATCGGCACCCATTTTTTTAGCATACTGGTTTCTGCCGGCAAAAAATTGGAAACCCCAAAGGAAATAATTTTTCCTGCCTGTTGTAATCGAGTAACAGCTTCCGCCACTTCTTCCGGGTGTAACAAGGGATCGGGACGATGGATTAAAAGCAAGTCTAGGAAATCGGTTTGCAAATTTTCGAGCGATCTTTCGGCAGATCGAATGATATGGCTGGCGGAAGTATTGTAAGATTTGATTCCATGTTCCGGACGATTGGGGGTTTTCATCTGAATGCCACATTTCGAGATGAGTTGCATTTGTTGTCGCCGGCCTGGATTGAGTTGTAGGGCTTCTCCAAATTCGGCTTCGGTGGTATAGTCGCCATAAATATCGGCATGGTCAAATGCGGTGATACCGGCATCTAGACAGTCATCTATCATTTGATGGTATTGGGCACGGGTAAATCCTGCGCCCCAAATTCCCCAGCGCATACAGCCGGCTATGGGAGCGGGGATGGTTGTATTTTTCATAGTTAAAAGTAAATAAATCCTGTTGAGTATAGCACATAAAAAAGTCCGACGTGAGTCGGACTTAAACAATTTCTAATGTGCAAGAAGATTAATAGCGATTGTATCCGCCGTCTCCGCCACCGCCACGGTTGTATCCACCGCCGCCGCCGCCACGGTTTCCACCGTAACCACCGCCGCCGCGATTTCCACCACCGCCGCCACCGCCGAATTTCTTTTTGTAGCCACCTCTTTCTCCTTCAGGACGAGGAGTTGATTCGTTCACTACAATTTTACGACCCAATACTTCTGTGTCGTGTAGAGCGGCAATAGCAGCACGTGCAGCTTCGTCATCCGTCATTTCCACAAAACCAAAGCCTTTGCTACGGTCGTTGTTGAATTTGTCGGTAACAATTTTGGCACTGCTCACCTCACCAAAGGGGGCAAAAAGATTCTGCATGTCTTCACTGGACATATTCCAGTTCAGATTTCCAACGTAAATGTTCATTTAAAAAAAATTTGATGATCAAAAACCAATGAGAAAACAGTAACCATAACCCTCGAAGCATTTACGTAGAAACCCTCATGGAAAAAGGCGAACTGTCATTGGACGCCCGAAGATAGTTATTTTATATAATAAAAGCCTTTTTTTTCATTTTTCTCTATAATCTGTCAAAGACGGGTTTGGGCCTGGTTTTAACAAAAAACCCCGCAAATTGCAGGGTTTTTTGTTAAATAGGGTTGAATGGGTTATTCCCCAATTACTTCAAATTCAATTTCTACCAGATTTCCATTCCCAAAGTCGATGGAACCTTTATGGATTCCCAGCTCTTTCACCTCTTCGGTGATGCTGATTCGCTTGCGATCGATTTCGTATCCTTTCTGGTCGCGGATAGCGCGAGAAATTTGTAAAGAAGTTACACTTCCGAAAATTTTACCGCTGGTACCGGTTTTGGCTCCTACTTTAACAGGAGCAGCTTTAAGAATGTCGATTACCTTATTCAGTTCCGCCAGCATGGCAGCTTCTTTTTTGGCAACAACTTTCAGCTTCTCTTCGTGCTGCTTCAGGTTAGAAGGATTGGCTTCTACCGCTAATTTTTGTGGGATGAGGAAGTTACGGGCATATCCGTTTTTTACATTCACCAGTTCGTGGCGACCGCCCAGATTGTCTACATCCTGAATTAATATTACTTGCATAGGTTTAATTTAGTCCCAAGTGCCCAGTTCTCCAATCGGGGAACTGTCTCCCGCTATTACACGGGGTTAGGGAAGGTTCACTAATTTTATTTTAACAGGTCGGTCACGTAGGGCAATAACGCCATTTGACGGGCTTTTTTAACTGCTTCCTGTACTTTACGCTGATACTTTAAAGAGTTTCCAGATAAACGACGAGGCAATAATTTTCCTTGCTCGTTCACGAATTTCTTCAGAAAATCGATGTCTTTGTAATCAACATATTTAATGCCATATTTCTTGAAGCGACAGAATTTTTTCTTAGGCTTCTCCTGCTTGATGGCTGTCAGGTATTTGATTTCATTCTTTGCCATGATTAAGCCTCCTGTTTTTCTTTATCCTGCATTGCAAATCCGCCATTTCTTTTTACATGGTTGTACTCGACGGCGTATTTATCGAGACGGGTAATCATGTGGCGCATTACTTTTTCGTCGCGCAACAGTTGGATTTTCAGTTTTTCATTGGCATCAGCTGGTGCCGTGAATTCAAACACCCAGTAAATACCAGTTGTTTTTTTCTGAATGGGGTAAGCGAGTGATTTTAATCCCCATGGGTTGCTGTGCACAGAGGCACCTCCCAGTTCTGCTACCAGATCGGCATATTTCTTTTGTGAAGCTTTGTAATCTTCATCAGAAAGTACCGGAGTAAAAATCACCATCAATTCGTAATGGTTCATTCCCTTGTTTTTTAGGTTTTTAATTTGGTTTATCCCACTGGACACCCGCCAAGGCGGGAGAATCTGCCAAAACAGATTTGGGGCAGCAAAGGTAATGATTTTTAAGTTG
>JAPLEI010000024.1:0-313 GCA_026391195.1 Bacteroidota bacterium
CCATAAAATAACCTCCCACTTCACTAATTAAGAGTGAAACTGAAATGTAAGCCACGAAATAAATGATTGCACAAAAATCCAAGCAGATTTTTGTATGCTAAATAAAATCACATACCGGAAGCCAAAAACCTCCGACCAGCATATCCCTACTCAAATTTTACTATATTTAGTATTGAAACATGAGTTATATTAAGTAGACCTATTTATCATTTATGAACGCAATTCTAGGAGTCATTTTTCACTTTATTGGCGGCTTTGCCTCCGGTAGTTTTTATATCCCCTACAAAAAAGTAAAGGGCTGGAACTGGGAGTC
>JAPLEI010000024.1:328-5838 GCA_026391195.1 Bacteroidota bacterium
TTCTGGATTATAGGTGGCATGTTTTCCTGGGTAATTGTGCCACCCATTGCTGCCTACCTTACCATACCCGATTTTGTTACTATCATAAAAAACACCCCGAGTTCCGACTTATGGATTACCTACTTTTTTGGTGTTTTATGGGGAATCGGAGGGCTAACCTATGGGCTAGGAGTTCGGTATCTGGGGGTTTCTTTGGGTAGTAGTATTATCCTGGGCTTATGCATGGTATTTGGTGCAATTATACCCGCTATGTATTATGATTTTTATCCGGTAGTTGGCAAAGACACTTTTAGTGGAATGATTTCAAATACATGGGGTATCACGGTATTATTTGGTTTATTGGCTTGTATTATTGGCATCTTCGTTAGCGGAAAAGCGGGTACAAGAAAAGAAAAGGAATTATCAAAAGTGTCCGCAGAAAAAAACAGCAACGAATATAAATTCGGTCTGGGCCTGCTGGTGGCTATTATATCTGGCGTACTCAGTGCCTGCTTTAATTTTGGATTAGAAGCCGGTCAGCAAATGGCCAATGTGGCCAATTCACTTTGGAAAGCAGCCCATGCCAATCAGGGGGAATTTTTATACCGAAATAATGTTGTGTATGTTGTTTTGTTATGGGGAGGCGTTACTACCAATTTTATTTGGTGTATGATTTTAAATTATAGAAATCAGTCATTTAACGATTACGGCAATACCAAAACACCCCTGCTTAAAAACTACCTTTTTTCCGCACTGGCAGGAACAACCTGGTTTTTACAATTTTTCTTCTATGGTATGGGAGAAAGTAAATTGGGCAATGGACCCAGCTCGTGGATATTGCACATGGCATTTATCATTTTAGTTGCTAACATGTGGGGACTGGTATTAAAAGAATGGGCAGGGGTTAGTAAGAAAACCATTTCAACTATTATCGCTGGCATTCTGATTATCATCTTTTCGGTTTTACTGGTTGGATATGGAAATTATTTACATAATTAATAAGAAGTAACAGTGCTACAGAAAGAATTTAAACATGTTAGCTATTTGTGGAACGAAGCAAAAGCAGCTGAATTATCGGGAGATGAAGTGAGTTTATTGGTATACAGATCGAATTTATTAGGTGCCGATTTACGCCTTACTAATTATGGCGGTGGCAACACTTCATGCAAAGTATCCGGTATTGACCCTTTAACCGGTAAGCCGGTTGAAGTGCTTTGGATAAAAGGAAGTGGAGGAGATTTAGGAACCCTTACCCATTCCGGTTTATCTGCCCTTTTTTTAGAAAGATTGAGAGGCCTAGAAAATAACTACAAAGGGCTGGCTTATGAAGATGAAATGGTAGCATTGTTTAATCATTGCATATACGATTTGCAATCGAAAGCGCCCAGTATTGATACTCCCTTACATGGATTTCTTCCTTTTAAACATATAGATCACTTACATCCAGATGCAGCCATTGCAATTGCCGCAGCAAAAGATGGCGAAAGAATTACCCGTGAATTGTTCGAAGGGAAAATCGGTTGGGTACCCTGGCAAAAACCCGGTTTTGATTTGGGACTACAACTGAAAAAATGTTACGAACAAAATCCGACTATTCGTGGGATTATGCTGGGCTCACATGGATTGTTTACCTGGGGGAACACCGCCTATGATTGTTACCTGAATACCTTGGAAGTAATTGAAAAATGTGCCAGCTATGTGGAAGAAAAAATACAGGCACAATCAGCCATATTCTCAGGCGAAAAGCTGCAATCATTACCAACCATACAACGACAAAAACAGGCAGCCGCATTGGCACCGATATTGAGAGGATTTTGTTCATCGGCCACTAAAATGGTGGGGCATTTTAGTGATGATATCCGCGTGTTGGAATTTATCAATTCGAATGACCTTGAAAAATTAGCCCCGATGGGTACTAGTTGCCCCGACCACTTTTTAAGAACCAAAATATCCCCCCTGGTATTACCCTTGCAGCCTGCAGAAGATTTATCAGATACCACTTTCATTCAATATAAATTACTACCCTTATTTGAAGACTACAGAAAAATGTATGCAGACTATTATGCATCCCATAAACACCTCAATAGTCCGGCCATACGTGATTCGAATCCGGTTATCATTTTGTATCCGGGAGTGGGTATGTTCAGTTTTGCCAAAGACAAATCAACCGCCCGGGTAGCTTCAGAATTTTATCTGAATGCCATTAATGTTATGCGGGGTGCGGAAGCAATCTCAGAATACACAGCATTGCCCAAACAGGAAGCATTCAATATCGAATACTGGTTGCTGGAAGAAGCGAAACTACAAAGAATGCCAGCACCCAAATCGCTTTCCGGCAGAATAGCGCTGGTAACTGGAAGTGGCGGCGGTATTGGAAAAGCGATTGCACAGAAACTAGCTAGTGAAGGAGCCTGCATAGCTTTAACGGATAACCATGCCGAAAGATTAGCGGAAGCCCAAAAAGAATTTATCCAACTTTTCGGAAAAGATAAAGTAGCTGCCTGCCTGTTAGATGTTACCCAAATAGCCAGTATACAGGAAGCCATCGAATCGGCAGTTTTATGCTTTGGAGGTGTAGATATTATTGTTAACAATGCAGGATTATCGATTTCGAAAAGTTTAGAAGAGCATACCGAAAAAGACTGGGACTTATTGTATTCGGTTTTGGTAAAAGGACAAATGTTTGTATCCCAAGAAGCGGTGCACATTATGCGGAAACAAAGCATGGGCGGAGACATTATTAATATTGTAAGTAAAAATGCCTTAGTAAGCGGTCCCAATAATGCGGGGTATGGTTCAGCAAAAGCGGCACAGCTGCATTTGAGCAGGCTTCAGGCAGCCGAATTAGGAAAAGATAAAATAAGAGTGAATGTGGTAAATCCAGATGCAGTGATTGCTGGTAGTAATATCTGGAGTGGTGGTTGGGCAGAAGGTCGTGCAAAAGCCTATGGAATTCGAGTGGATGAATTGCCCGATTTTTATGCAAAACGAACCCTCTTGCATGAAATTATTTTGCCAGAAGATATTGCCAATGCCTGCTTCGCAATGGTGGGTGGATTATTAAATAAATCAACGGGTAATACAATCAATGTGGATGGAGGTATAGCTGCTGCCTTCCTACGATAAATAATGTAATCAGCTCTCAAATCAACTTCTTTTATGAGGATCAACAAAAAACAAATAGAAGAGCATAATAACAAACTGCTTAGCAAGCATCAGGTTACATTCGAATTTGCCCAAAATACCATACCGAATGCATCTGCAATTATTCAGCAGCTGATTGATTTTACTATAGCGATTCCCAGCTGGGCTTTGGGAACCGGCGGAACCAGATTTGGCAGATTCTCAGGAACAGGCGAGCCAGGCAACCTAGAGCAAAAAATAGAAGATATTGGCTTGCTGCATGCATTGAATAATTCCAGTGGAGCGATTTCACTTCATATCCCCTGGGATATTCCGGAAAATCCGGAAGCCATTAAAAATCTCGCAGCGGAATTACACATTCAATTTGATGCTGTTAATTCAAATACTTTTCAGGATCAAAAAAATCAACCGCTCAGTTATAAATACGGCTCTCTACAACATGTAGATTCCGCTGTGCGAAAACAAGCTATCCAACATAATATAGAAGTAATTAAACAGGGCGAATCCCTCGGTTCTAAAGCCATCACCGTATGGTTGAGTGATGGTAGTAATTTTCCCGGACAGCTTAATTTTAGACGCGCCTTTGAAAATACACTAGAAGGATTACAGGAGATTTATGCTGCACTCCCACCCGACTGGAAGATATTCATCGAATACAAGGCTTTTGAACCGAACTTTTATTCGATGACGGTAGGCGACTGGGGACAATCCTTATTATATGCCAATAAATTAGGCCCACAGGCATTCACCTTGGTAGATCTGGGGCATCATCTACCCAATGCAAATATTGAACAGATTGTGTCTTTACTTCTGATGGAAAAGAAATTGGGTGGCTTTCATTTCAACGACAGTAAATATGGAGATGATGATTTAACCGTGGGCAGTATAAATCCCTATCAGCTATTCCTCATATTTAATGAACTGGTTGAAGGGATGAACGCAAGAAACATGAATCATACAAGGGACCTAGCTTGGATGATTGATGCGAGTCATAACATAAAAGACCCCTTAGAAGACCTTTTACAATCGGTTGAAGCAATTATGATTTCGTATGCACAGGCATTATTGGTAAATCAGCAGGGCTTAGCAGAGGCGCAGACAAATAATGATGTAGTTGGCGCACAGGAAATACTACAACATGCTTTCAGAAACGATGTTCGTGCTTTAGTGGCGGAAGCCAGATTACGGGCAGGGGCCGCCCTAGACCCCATTCAGTTTTACAGAGACCATCAAATTAGAGCGCAATTAACTAAAGAAAGAGGCTCAGACACCAAGGCTACAGGTCTGTAAAATTGGATGCATCATGGATAGCGTACCCGTTGTATTAATTTTTGATATAGGAAAAACCAATAAAAAGTTGCTGCTGTTTGATAGCAACTTCAGTATCGTTTATGAAAAATCAATACAATTAAATGAAATAACCGACCAAGATGGCTATCCCTGCGAAGATTTAGATGCGCTTACCAACTGGATAACCAGTTCCGTGCAAGAAATTCAATCAAATAGTGCCTTCACCATAAAAGGCATCCATTGTGCAACCTATGGAGCCAGCTTTGTTTACTTAGATAAAAATGGAACGCGCATAGGCCCTCTATACAACTATTTAAAACCCTACAATCCAACAACCAAAGCTTTGTTTGAATCGAAATATGGTTCTATTACCCAACTATGTATCGATACTGCTTCTCCTGATCTGGGTAATTTGAATTCGGGTTTACAGCTATTCCGGATAAAAACGGAAATGCCTGATTTTTTTTCGCAAATCAGATGGGTCTTGCATTTACCACAATACGTAAACTACATTCTACACCAAAAGCTGGCAACTGATATTACCAGCATAGGTTGCCACACTATGCTATGGGATTATACGGCCAACCAATATCATAACTGGGTTCAACAAGAAGGATTGGTGGATCTGTTTCCTCCTATAGAATCGAATGTAGGCTTACATGACAGTTCAGCCGCCCTAATTCCCTATTTACGGTACTCACCGGAGGAATTTGTACTTATCTCTACCGGAACCTGGTGTATTAGTATGAATCCTTTTAATCATCACCCATTAACCTTAGCAGAATTACAACAAGATACCCTCTGCTATTTAACCCACACCGGCAATCCGATAAAAGCATCCAGAATTTTTGCAGGGAAAAAACATGAGCAAGGGCTACAAGATTTGAAATCCCTTTCCCTATCGCAGGAGAATTTCGAGATTGCCTACCAGCAGTTGATGGATGAAATTGTTGAGGAACAAGTGAAAAGTACAAATATAGTGCTGAAGAATACCAGCGTAAAAAGGATTTATGTGGATGGTGGATTTAGCAACAATCTACCCTTTATGCGAGGAATTGCGCGTGCATTCCCACATCTGGAAGTGTATGCTGCCAACG
>JAPLEI010000024.1:5908-7812 GCA_026391195.1 Bacteroidota bacterium
GCCAACGTTCCCCAGGCTACTGCTATTGGAGCTGCTTTACTGGTGAATGATCAGAGGAATCAGGAAAATCTACCTCAGTTTTTTCTTGCAATTGAAAGATATACGTAAGATCCATCGAATGAAGTGCTATTGACACAATTTGAAAATATAGCTACAAATTTAAGTAGGAAGGTTGGCGCTAGTATTGTGCTGGCCATTTATCGTAAGCACCTGCAAATAAGCACGCGTAAGCAAGAGTTGGGCTAATGCGTAGGTTAGCATAATCCATCCATCCCAACGCACCGGATAATGCAATAAAAACTTATTCAATGCAAGCAAGCTATCCGACAAAACAAATAAGAACATACCGGGAATAAAAAAGTAATAGGCGGTTTTTTTATATTGGCTATGATTACTCAGATTAAAACTGAATACCCATACAGTGCCAATAATAAACATATAGGTAACTACCGGAACTAAAAATGTTCCTAAATAGTCATGCAGCCAATAATATACCATTCCGATAGCCCCCAATGCCAAAATCACACCCATCATAGTAGCAAAAGTGTATCTAACCGATTGTAATCGAAGCAGAAGACTGCCATTAATAAGATGGGTTACTATAAAAGCCAACATACCCATCAGAAAAAAAATCGTTCCCTCCTGCGTAAGCAAAATATCCCCCAGCCAAGAGAAAAACAAAGCCAGCATTGCCATTTTTTTGAATAGGGGTTGATGATGGTCCGATCCCGCAACCATCAAATACAGCAGTAACAGCGGCAATAATGCACATTTAGAAAGTACCCTAGTTAGCGGCATATTAATATAAATTGCTAGAAGGTGCACTCCCAATACTAACCCGAATACTAACAGAATTATTTTACTATTTTTCATGGGTTTCTAGTAAATGAGGTAGGAAAATGCACTGTCAATTTCCGGAAGGCAGGCGTAACAAAAGACCATTTATACTACAACAATACTTACTTTTGCGGAATGTTACCGGAAGAGGAAGAAAAATTTATCCAATATTGGTCAGAACGGGGGGAGGCCGAAAAGAATAGCATGCGCCCGTTACTCGTTGGATTTTCTTTTGGAGTGGTTTTTGGAATAGCTACGGTTATCTCGATTTTTTCAGGATGGGCCATTCGTGCCTCCATGGTAGCTAATTCCCGCCTGAGTGCCGGTTTGCTGCTGCTGATTATTCTGGCAGTATCGGTTTTCATGGGCTATTTTTACCGCTCGTTCCGATGGGAGAAAAATGAGCAGTATTACCGCGAACTGCTGGCAAAAAAAAAGCGGAAATCCTCCCCTCCTATGCAGCCCAATCAACCTGAAAGTAGTCTTACCCCCTAAATAACCCACCATGAAGTTATCGTATGTTGCATTACCCCTATTGCTGATCCTGAACTACGGCTGCGGAAAAACTGAATCCAGCGGATGCCAGCCAGCTACGGTGGAAAGTGAAAAACCGGCCATGGTGGCTTATTGCAATGCGAGAAACATCAGCTATATGGAGCAAAACCGTGGGTTACTTTACCAGATTATGGATCCAGGAAACGGTACTTCAACCCCTTCTGATACTTCTGTAGTAACCGTACATTACGTAGGTAAATTACTAAATGGCAGCACTTTCGACTCGTCCGTAACCCCCTTTACCAGTAGGTTATCCCAGCTGATAGATGGCTGGAAAATAGGGATTCCCCTGATTAAAAAGGGTGGAAAAATCAAGTTGGTAATCCCTTCTGCCCTCGGATACAGCTGTACCGGCTATCCCCCGATAATTCCTGGTAATAGTCCCCTCTTTTTTGAGGTTAGTCTGTTAGACGTAAAATAAAGCCCCATAAAGGGGTTTGCCCATTCCCCGGCCCTAGAAGGCTGCCGGGATTACCTAACTGTAAATAAACGGCAGGCGAAGGCGGGAAGAT
>JAPLEI010000024.1:7823-8641 GCA_026391195.1 Bacteroidota bacterium
GGGAAGATTGGCCATTTTAGGTTTCATTCCCCTATCTTTGCGGCTCTAATTTTGAAAACTGTTAACGTATGCAACTGAAAGGTTTAGTGAAGATTTTTGCCATCGTGCTGATTATTATTTGTGTGTATCAACTGTCGTTTACCTGGTTTGTAAAAAACCATGAAAGTGACATGGATAAAAAAGCAACTACTTGGTTAAAGCAATTCCCGGTAGCCTCAATTGCTTATCCCAATGATAAAGAACTGCAGGCACAGTATACCGATAGTTTAGCTGAGCTGAAAAAAGAGCGTTTACGCAGATTGCTAGACAGCACCAAAGACACCAAATTGGCTTTTGGACTTACCACCTACCGCAGCGCTAAAGAAAAGGAACTGATGTTGGGATTGGATTTACAGGGAGGTATGAGTGTAACCATGGAAGTAGGTTTAGATGGTCTGCTGAAATCACTCGCCAACTTTACAAAAGATCCGATTTTTAATAAGGCTTTACAAGAAGCCGTAGTTCGCAAAGCCAATGGTGGTGCAGACTTGATCACTTTATTTCAGGAAGAATTCAAGAAAATAAGTCCCGCAGGAAAACTGGCTCCCTATTTTGCCGCCAGAAGTAATGGCAAAGTAAAATTCGATGCCACCGATGCAGCCGTTACCGCCTATTTGAAAGAACAGGCTACTTCTGCATTCAACAATACCTATCGCATTTTGCGCACCCGTATCGACCGATTCGGGGTTGCTTCTCCTAATATCAATCCGGATCCAGCAAAAGGAATTATCAATATCGAGTTGGCAGGTGTGAACGATAAAGAAAGAGTACGCTCTTAT
>JAPLEI010000073.1 GCA_026391195.1 Bacteroidota bacterium
CATGAGTGGATTGGTAGGGGTTTCAATCCAGATCAGTCGGGTTTTTGGAGTAATTACGGCTTCAATATTGGTAATGTCTGCAGTGTCTACATATTTAAAAACAATCCCAAATTTGGCAAATACTTTCGTAAACAGTCGATAGGTGCCACCGTACATATCATGGGGGGCGATTACTTCATCGCCGGGGCTAAGTAATTTGATAACTGCATCGGTTGCGGCAACACCACTGGAAAAAGCCAAACCAAATTTTCCAAATTCAATGGCAGCCAAGGCTGTTTCTAGAGCTTGTCGGGTGGGGTTTTGACTGCGGGCATATTCAAATCCCTTGTTTACTCCCGGGGCTTCCTGCACATAGGTAGAGGTTTGAAAGATGGGCGTCATAATGGCACCGGTAGAGGGGTCGGGTGTTGCTCCGGCATGTATATAGGTGGTAGCTGTTTTCATAAAGCAGATTTATGCAAAGATGGGTTATTATAATAAGAATCGGTTAACGCCTAATTAAACTGCAGATAATTCCTGCATTCTAGTTTGGGCAAATTCTTTCAGTTCAGGAAAGAAATCAGCATATATTTTTTGTAATAGCAGGTATTCGCTTTCAAAAAGTCGGAAAGCCGGAAGGGCATCTTCTAAAAACTTGGCGCGCCTGGCAATTCCTTGAAAACTTTTTTCAATCGAATGGATATGCTGATAATTTGCTAGCCAGTTATGTTGTATCATATAAGGCAATATCTTCTTGAATGTTTCGGGTAAGAGGGCAGATTGCGACTCGAGATGAACATATACTGATTGGGAAAACACTTCCCATCCTTCCGATGGAATTTCTGCTGTATCCAGGCTGAGAAAATGATCAAATACAATATCGATGAATGGTCCGGCATATCCACCGGAGGCGGGCTTTAGTAATTGTTTGGCTTCTCGGGTTGATGGGTGGCTGTCGGTAAATGTATCAATCGCCCGGTGAAGCTGGATGCCTTTTTGAATGTTTACAGGAAAAGTATATTGATTTCGGCCTTTTACAAAATCACTGATCATATTGCCTGTAAGAATATCGGGCTGCTGAAAAGATAAAACGGCATGGGCAAGATAATTCATGGTTCATTTACTTACGGGCACTTTCTGTAGTGCCTGCTTTTTCGAGTACAAAATCTCGCATGGTGATAAATGATCCTTCGGGTTGCAAATCAGCTATCAGTCTAAATAATCTTTCCAGTAAAGCTTCTCCTTGAATGCGATGTGTATAGGTAGGCAATCCATAACTACTAAGATCAATAAACTCCCAGGGGTGAAAATACAAACAGCAGTATCCGTCTTTTTGCAGGGTTTGCAATGCCAACTTTTTATAAAAGGAATAGGGGAAGTTTTTAAAACTTAACCAGAATAGGGGGATTCGTAGGTTAGGACTAACCGATGCGGGTACCCGAATGATTCCTGCCTGGGTTGTAAGGGTTCGGGGAGCACTTAGGTGATTGTATTTTCCCGGTATCCACGTAGGGTGAATGGAAGAGTCGTATTTGTATCCGGCGTTAGCCACCCATTGCATATCTACTGCTTTCATTCGCGGCATCCGCAATCCGGTAACTGGCTGTTGAATGATAGATTCCAGTGCCAGCTTTGATGTGGTTAGATGTTCGGGTTCGAACCAGGAATGATAATAGGTGTGAGAAGCTACTTCGTGTTGCGTTGCATATGCCCGAATGCTTTCGGGGTATTGTTGCGCAAAATGTGCCGTTGTAAAGAGGGTGGTTTGTAAGGTGGCATTTTGTAATAGGGGGGCGATTGCATCCAGTCCCTTCTTTCCTGCTTCCAGTTGTTCGGTAGCAGTTAAGGAAGTACCAAATTCCAGGGGCATGTCAAACTCTTCCACATCAAAACTCAGCAGCACGTACCGGTTTTTCATACCAGGTTGGTTTCTTTTACAATGTAATGTGGGCGATTCTTTCCCTGCATATAAATCTTACCAATATAAAGCCCAACAATACCCAATATCATCAGTTGCAGTCCACCAAAAAAAGCAATGGTAGCAATCAACGATCCCCATCCTGAAACCGAATGGCCAAAAGTATAGGCGTAAATGATATAGGGGATATAAATAACCGAGCAGAGTGAAAAGAACAGGCCTAAATAAGCAGCAATATAGAGGGGTTTGGTGCTAAAGGAAGTGATGCCCTGCAATGCAAACCGGAACATTTTTTTTATTGAATACTTCGTGGCACCACTTTGCCGAAGCCGGGAAGTATATTCGATTCCAATTTGGGTAAAGCCCATCCATTTAATTAGTCCCCTTAAAAAAAGATCTGTTTCTTGAAAACTGCGAAATACTTCCACTGTTTTTTTATCCATCAACCTAAAGTCTGCAGTGCCGGGTTCAATATCAATATCCGATAAATTATTAATTACATCATAGAAAATACGGGAAGTTCTTTTCTTCCATAGGCTGGTTTCCTTGTGATCGTTCCGAATGGTATATACAATATCATTTCCCGCTTCCCATTGCTGAATTAATTCGGGAATGAGGGAGGGGGGATGTTGCAAATCTCCATCCATCATAATTACCGCATCGGAGGTGGTTCGGTCTAAACCTGCTTTCAGGGCATTTTGGTGACCAAAGCTTTTGGTAAGGGATATATAGTAAATGTGTGAATGCAGTTTAGCCTGTTCTTTGATGTATTCCAGGGTGCCATCGGTACTGCTGTCTTCTACAAAAATGAAAGTGTATTCATAAGGCAATGCCGAACATACTTCTTCTAATTCGCTGATAAGCAACGGAAGGTTTCCTCGTTCATTACAAACAGGAATAATGATTGATATTGACTTTCGGGGGGTGCCGGGTAGCATAGCTGTAAAGGTAAAACTTAATTTCTAAGTGCCCTTAGCTATTCGAATTTGCAGATGGGTGGTGATGCAGCAACCGCCTCAGGCCTTCTTCCATAGATGTGCTGGGTTGCCATTGAAGTACTTGTTTTGCCAACTGAATATCGGCCACTGTATTCATAATTTCATTTGCCCGCTGGATGTTCTCACTGTATACCGGGTATTCGGTATTTTGTATTTTTTGTATTAGGCTGATAATTTCTTCCACACTGTAGCTAATACCAGACCCTATATTAAACAGATAAAATTCTCGAAGGGGGATGCAGGCTATGAGGGCATTTATAAAGTCATTAATATAGAGGTAATCTCTTTTGGGCAGTAAATCCTTCACCCGAAACTCGTTTTGATGCAGTGCTTGCTCAATTAACATAGGAATAAGAAAGCTTGCATGCTGTTCTTCTCCGTAAATATTAAATGGCCGTAGGATGGTTACGGGCACTTGAAAACAATCGTGGTAAAATTTGCAGTAATCTTCTGCTGTTTTTTTGCTGAATGCATAGGGGTTTGGCGTAAATAATGGAGCTGTTTCCGGAATAGGCAGTGCGGAGGGATTTCCATATAAATACGAGCTGATATAAATCATGGCCGCCCCATGTTTTCTGCAATACTCTAATGCCTGAAGCGTGCCCAAAGTATTGGTTTCTATAAAAACACCCGGGTTATTCCAGCTATCGGGAACAAAAGTTTTTGATGCGAGATGAATTACCACATCATTAGGTTGCAGTGATTGCCAGGTGGCTGCATGGGTAATTTCTCCCTGCTGGTGGGTAAGTGCCGTAATAGTATAGTTTTCCGCTGGAAGTTGTTGGCAAAGTTTTTTTCCAATAAATCCATTGGCTCCCGTTATCAGCAATTTATGCATATAATATTTTATCCTTCAGCTGATCAAATTTTTCAATGGCTTCGAGGTAGTCATCCGGCCGGCCAATATCAAGCCAAAGTCCTGCATATTTCTCTACTCGCACCGGCAGTTGTTCTTTCAGTAATTGTAACATCAGCTGATCGAATCCATAAGGAACGTTTGCGGGTATTTTATCAGCGGCTTGCCGGCTTACCATATATATGCCCATACTCACTTCATAGGTGCTTACCGGTTTTTCGCGAAACCCGGTTAACATTCCGTTTTCTGTGTCCAATACACCGTAATCAATTTTCTCTACCCGCTCGTGTGAGCAGATGGAAAATGCGGCTCCATGAGATACATGGTCATTAAAAAAATTGCCAAAAGGCAGATCGGTTAAAATATCTCCGTTCATCACCAGCACATGTTCTGGTAAAGAATGGATCAATTTCAATGGCCCCATGGTACCCAGTGGCTCATCTTCTAATGAATAGTTGATGGGGATATTCCATTTACTGCCGTCTCCAAAGAATGCCTTAATCAATTCGGCCTGGTGATTTACCGCAAGGGTAATCTGCTCAAATCCCTGTAAGGCTAGTTGGCGGATAATAACTTCTAATATCGGGTATTCTCCTACCGGCATAAGCGGCTTGGGTAGCACAACGGTATAGGGTCTGAGTCGTTTCCCTTTTCCGCCGGAAAGAATTACCGCCTGTTTTTTCATGCCGAATTTTTATACAATGTTACTATAAACCCACCATCAGATGGCGTAATTATCAATTTTATAGCGGGATAAGTTCTTTGGGTTGCTGAACCATTCAATTGTTTTCATCAATCCCTTCTTAAATCCTTCCTCCCCTCCATATTCAGGCTCCCAACCCATTCGCTGTTTGGCTTTTTCATAGCTGGCGAATAGTCTTTCCACCTCGCTTTTTTCGGGACGAATCCGATTGTTATCAGTAGTAAATGTTACAGTCGCCCCCATCAGCGAAGCAATTAATTCGGCTGTTTTTCCAATACTGATTTCAAAGCCACTACCCAGATTGGTAACGGTTCCAATTATTTCTTTCGACTCCAATGCTTTTATAAATCCAGCAGCAGTATCTGTTACATAAGAGAAGTCACGGGTAGGCGTGGTGGCACCTAATTGAATTTCTTTTTTACCGGCAGCAATTTGAGAAATAAGGGTAGGGATAACAGCCCGGGCAGACTGTCGGGGCCCATACGTGTTAAATGGGCGCAGCACCGCTACGGGTGTTTCAAAAGAAGTATAAAACGAAAGCGCAATCTGATCGGCTCCTATTTTGCTGGCCGAGTAGGGAGATTGACCCTGAAGCGGATGTTCTTCAGTTATAGGAACAAATTGAGCAGTGCCATACACTTCACTGGTGGAGGTATGCACTACTTTTCCAACGCCCAATTCGCGGGCTGCCTGCACAATGTTTAGGGTTCCCTTAATGTTGGTATCTACATAGGTGTCGGGGGAATGGTATGAGTAGGGAATGCCAATCAGTGCAGCAAGGTGCAATACTGCATCACACCCCTGCATGGCTTTCTTTACTCCATAAGGATCCCGAATATCCCCAGCAAACACTTCAAACTTTCCCGCAACATCTTCTCCGCATTCGTCTAGCCAACCCCAGGAGTTAAAGGAATTATACAAAACAAATGCCCGCACATCATACCCCTTGCGCACCAATGTTTCTGTGAGATGGGAGCCGATAAATCCATCCGCTCCGGTTACGAGTATCTTCATAATTTTATTTTGTTATAGTGCCAATTGCTCTGTTATCACGGATACGATACGCTTCTACTAAAATTATCACCCAAATTACACAACAAGGCAGGGCTTTTAAAGAATATGCCTGTATAAAATTAGTTCTAATATAAGCAGGAATCAGGTCGGTAGGGGATAAAATAGTAAATAAAAATAATCCAATTAACAATATTCGGTAGACGCTTTTCCAAGGAATTGGTTTTCTTGCCAACCATACAGCTGCCCCGGTAACGGCTAGCACAAAGCTGGGACTTTCAGATGCGGAACTAAACACTACTACGGTAATCAGTAATAGCGACAGGTACGAAAGTTGAAATTCAGACAACTGCCACCGATTCGTTTTTACAAATGGCAATAACAATGCAATGCCTGCCACAGCCACCAATTTCATTTCGGGGAAATTATACCAGCCAAAAATTCTTCTTATCATGCCC
Source organism: Bacteroidota bacterium (assembly GCA_026391195.1). GTDB lineage: Bacteria > Bacteroidota > Bacteroidia > Chitinophagales > Chitinophagaceae > Sediminibacterium. The sequence continues at coordinate 5,924 of JAPLEI010000073.1, forward strand.
ATAGCCGAAATATCTTGCATGCCAGCATAGGTTGAATTGAAAACGTTTTGTTCGTTTCTCTTGGCAATTTGCTGAAACCATTCTCCATAGGCTTGTACGATGTAATGATAGCTAGAATATAGCATCGGCAAGCATACCATTAGTAACATCCATCCTATATAAGTGAATGCAAATTGTTTTTTGTTCTTAGAGAAAAAGAAAAACAACAATCCTACTACTCCATATACTTTGCTAAGGGTACCCGCTGCAATAAATAAGGTTGCCAGCCAGTCTTTTCCTTCGAGTGTAAAAACAAATGACAAGATAATAAAGGCAGTTAGCAGCGTATTAAATTGAACATTATGCGTTGCCGTCATCATTTCTATGCAGCTGATCCACAAAACGATTGTTTTTTGTTGTGAGAGGAGGGGTAGTTTTTGGATGGCAAAGAATAATACGATTGCACCGGCCATTGCCCATAAAAAGCAACCAATATATACTGGCAGTAAGGCAAATGGGGCGATGATTAGTGAAAAAGCAGGACCATAGTTATTGAATGATTCATATTCTAAGGGGTAAAGTTGAAATAGGTTTTTTTGTTCGAAAACATGCCAAAAAACGCCCCGGTATATCAAAAAATTATCGATAGAACCCAGCCCCCTCGACATTTCTAATAAAACTGCCACGGCTGCCAATAAAAACCAAATACCATATACCAAGGGCACTTTTCTGCCTCCGGGCAGGGTGAAAGTTTTGTAAAGCCATTGGAAATAGTTTTTGTTCATGGTTTTTAATCTAAAGGGTTTTACTGCCAAGTTACTATGGCAAACTGGAATTGTTTAGTTAGATTTTTTAAAGAAAATCATGATAGAAACACCCGCCGGAAAACGCAGACCCGCTTTTAACCAGTAATAATCCAGGTGAAAGATACCCGATAGAAGGCGGTTAATCCAACCATGGATGCCTAATACCTCATGGTCTGACCGTGCCGGTGGCTGCTCTTTTTTTCCTCGCAAGGCATGCAAGCATTTTACCAGTAAGCGAAAAGCTGCTATGGGTAAAAATAAAAAAGAATTATAGTAAGTGGCATATATCACCTGCCCTTTCATCGGCTCAAACAATTGTTGCAGCTGGGTAACCGTATATCTTCTAAAGTGATGATTGATCTCGTCGTGCGGCCCCCACAAAAACTGATAAGCGGGAACGGTTATGGCAATATGTCCCCCGGGTTTGCACACCCGCCAGAGTTCTTCCACTGCTTTCTGATGATCTTCTACATGCTCAATTACATCAAATGCAGTTACCAAATCGTATTGGTTATCATTAAATGGTAACTCGAGTATCGACCCCTGTATGATGGGTGTTTGTAAAAACCCCTGGGTAAACCGGCAACATTCTTCATCATATTCAACACTCATTACTTCTCCAAATTCCATTAGCATATCTGAAGTAGTACCTGTTGCAGCCCCTACATTCAATGAATGAATTTGCCTCGGGCGATTGAGCAGTGTGTTGATTCTTTCCGCCAATATTTTTCTTCTCACCAAAAACCACCAATGTTCCCTTTCCAAGTGGTAATAGTCTTTAAAATAGGCCTGATCCATAGTGTGGGGGGTGGATGCATATCCGGTTTTTCCTGTTTTGCCGGACCAGTATGCAAAACTACTGAAATTTACCCGCCTCTTGTTGTTGAAATCACGCAGTATTTGATGGTAGGCATGTGATAAACCCAATTAAAAAATTACCTTTGCGCCTCAACTGATATATATGACAAAAGGTCCTATTTCACAATTCATTGAACACCAATACCGACACTTTAATGCTGCCGCCCTGGTGGATGCAGCCAAAGGCTATGAAACCCATTTGCTCGAGGGAGGTAAAATGCTGGTGAGTCTGGCCGGTGCCATGAGTACTGCCGAATTAGGCATCAGCTTAGCCGAAATGATTCGCCAAGATAAAGTAGCCATCATCAGCTGCACCGGTGCCAACCTCGAAGAAGATATCATGAATCTGGTAGCCCACAGTCATTACAAGCGCGTACCCAATTATCGCGATCTGAGTCCGCAGGAAGAGTGGGATTTACTCGAGAATCACTATAACCGGGTTACCGATACCTGTATACCCGAAGAAGAGGCTTTTCGTCGTTTGCAGAAACACATTTATCATGTTTGGAAAGATGCAGAAGACAAAGGAACCCGGTATTTCCCCCATGAATTTATGTATCAGATGTTGTTGAGTGGGGTGTTGGAACAATACTACGAGATTGACCCCAAAAACAGCTGGATGCTGGCAGCTGCCGAAAAGAACCTACCCATTGTGGTTCCGGGTTGGGAAGATAGTACCATGGGCAACATTTTTGCTTCTTATATAATTAAAGGGGAACTGAAGGCTTCCACCATGAAGAGGGGTATAGAATATATGGTTTGGCTGGCTGATTGGTATCGCAATAATAGTACGGGGAAAGGGGTTGGATTTTTCCAGATAGGGGGAGGAATTGCCGGCGATTTTCCCATTTGCGTAGTACCTATGATGTACCAAGACCTTTCTTGGCATGATGTTCCTTTTTGGAGTTATTTCTGTCAGATCAGCGATTCTACCACTTCGTATGGTTCTTATTCCGGTGCGGTTCCCAATGAAAAAATCACCTGGGGCAAATTAGATATCCATACGCCTAAATTTATTGTTGAAAGTGATGCTACCATTGTAGTACCGCTGATTTTTGCTTACTTGCTGGGGCATTAATAACGGGCATCCCAAACCCATACGCATAAAAAAGCCGCATTTTTTCGAATGCGGCTTTTTTATTCAAATCAACAGAATTATCTGCCCGGCATGTTCAGGGGCGTATCTCTTTTCAGCATGTTATCGCGGTTTGCCATTTCCCAACCAGTATGGAAAATCATCTTCGCTCTTTTTTCCATTAAAGGAAAGTTGATTTTTTCAACGGTATCGGTGGGTTTGTGATAATCGGCCAGCAGCATACCATCATAGAAAAATAAAATGGGAACTCCCTTACGCGCAAAATTGTAGTGGTCGCTTCTATAATAAATGCGGTTCTTATCGTTGGGGTCATCGAATTTATAGTCCAATACCAGGCCGGTATATTTGTTATTTACCCCTTCATTAATGCCTGGTAATTCTGAGCTAAGCTTGTCGTGCCCGATTACGTAAACATAATTTAAGGTATCGGCTGTTTTACGCTCTGTGTCTACTCTTCCTACCATATCGATATTCAGGTTAGCGGTGGTTTTATCCAGCGGATAAATCGGATGATCGGAATAATACTCAGAACCCAGGAGTCCTTTTTCTTCTCCACTCACCGTCATAAATGCGATGGTTCTGCGGGGTCCCTTATTTTTTTTAGCAGCAGCTGCAAAAGCTTCTGCCATCTGCATAACAGAAACTGTTCCTGAGCCATCATCATCTGCGCCATACCAGATAACATCACCTGCTTTACCCAAGTGGTCGTAGTGGCCGGTAATAAAGAGGTATTCCTCTTTTTTGTCTGTTCCGGGAAGAATGCCAATCACATTGCTGCTCTCCAGAGATTCGGTAGATTTTTGCGCGGTTACTTTTATCTCAGAAATATAGGTTCCAGTAGGAATTTCTTTCCACTGAGCTGCGGTTAGTGTGCTGGTTCTCCCAATAGCTGCTGAAGCAACATCAGGTGAAACCGTGGCTACCAGAAAGTTATTGGTAGCGGCAGCAGCGGTTGCTGGTGCTTTGATGCTCATTCTACCCTTGAGTTGGGTAGGATTTTTCTTAGGAAAATCACCTGTAACCACCCAGATTCCGGCGGCACCTCGGCTGCGGGCTGCATTGATTTTAGAACTAGATACTCCGCCCATGCCCCGATTACCGGGAGCCGCAGTTCCAGCATCTATAATAATTACCAATTTGCCTTTCACGTCTAGCCCGGCATAGTCATTTATTTTGGTAGCAGAATCTACCACTCCATTGCCGGCAAATACAACTGAATTATAGTTCCAGTTTCCGCTAGAAATAGTGGCAAGGGAAAAAGCATATTCCTGATCCCATACAAAGGTTCTTCCGTTTACCATCAGTTTTTTATCAGATAATACATCCTGATAAACTGTAAATAATTGTTGATAGCTATCTCCGTTTCCGGGCTTCAATCCCATACTTTTAAATCGATCTTCAATAAAAGAAGCGGCTCTTTTTTGTCCGGGAGAAGCGGTTTCTCTGCCTTCCATTTCGGCGCCTGCCAGAATGGTAAGTTTTTCTTTTAAGCCCTCTGCCGTAATAAGGGCTGCATATTTTTGGGCATCTTCCGGCTTTTGGGCCCAGGCTGTTAACGATAACAACGGAAGTAAAACACTCAGTAACTGTTTTTTCATGGTATGTTGATTAAATGGTACAAGCGATTTTATTTACCCGATTTTCATGTCTGCCTCCTTCAAAGGCGGTGGTCATAAACGTATGAACCATCTCTTTGGCTACTTCAGGGGTTACAAATCGGGAGGGAATACATATTACATTGGCATTGTTGTGCAACCTTACCAGCGAGGCTACTTCATTCTCCCAGCAAAGCCCTGCACGAATGCCGCTGTGCTTGTTGGCAGTCATAGCCACCCCATTCGCGCTTCCGCAAATTAAAATGCCAAATGCGGCTGTTCCGTTTTCAACCAGGTTGCAAACCGGATGGGCAAAATCAGGATAATCTACCGAAGCCTCACTAAAAGTTCCTACATCTTGCAATAGATAGCCTTCCGCAGAAAGCCACTGCATTAATGCTGCTTTGTAGGCAAAACCTGCATGGTCTGATCCAATGGCAATCGGAAGTGAGGGAGAAAAAACGTATGACATGCTGTTGAGATTACCGCTAAGATAATAGATTAGAAGAACCGGCCGTTAAAAAATATATGGATGGATGAAGAAGCTTTTAACTCCATTCTTCGGCTTCTTTTTCCTGAGTTTCCTTATATACCCTTGCAGATACCAGAATACTAAGCTCATACAAAAGAAACAGGGGGGTAAATACAATCATTTGGCTCATCCAGTCTGGACTAGGGGTAATAAACGCAGCCACTATCAGTATAATCACCACGGCATACTTACGTGTTTTACGCAAAAAAGCAGGGGAAATTACACCAACCTTTGTAAGTATAAAGGCCAGTACAGGCAACTCAAATGCCAATCCGCAGCCCAAAATGATATTAGTAAGATTGTCGATATAATCGGTAAATGTGGGTAAGGTAACAATGGTTCCCCGATTACCTAGTTGAAACCCCGCCAAAAAGTTGAAGGTGAAAGGGCCGAGCAAAAAGAACCCAAAGGCGGCTCCGGAAAAGAAGAAGAAGGTTACCCAGAAAATTACATAGCGGGTATTTTTACTTTCATTTTCTTTTAATGCCGGCTTGATAAATTGCCAGAATTGCCAGAAAATAAATGGGAATGCCATTATAATTCCCCCAACCAATGCCATTGAGATACTACCCAAAAACTGGCCCCCAAAAGTGTTGCTTTGCATGTTTACCTTAACGGGAGGCATGCAAAGGGCATCGCCCATATGCGCCCAATGGCTGAAGTTGCAGAGCATCCGGTAAGAAACAAAGTCGGGGTTGATGGGACCCGTAACAATATAATCGAAAATCCAGTCGCGATAGACAAATATCACTACTGCCATTATCAAAATGGCTGCAGCCGACCGAATGATACGAACCCGTAATTCCTCCAGATGGTCGATGAACGTCATTTCGGGGGCAGAACCGTCGGATTGTTTATTAAATAAAGCCATGTACAAATTCAAATAAATGCGGTGATAAAGGTAAGGGGTAGCGGTCAATAAAGTTGTATTGCTTTATTAGAGCACTTTCATTTTTACTTTTTCAATTCGGGTATCACTTACTTCTAGTATTTCAAAACGAAAACGTTCTATAATAATAAATTCTTTTTGTTTAGGAATGGCCTCATTTTGCTGAATAATATAGCCGCTCAGGGTTTCAGAATTCCCATTCGGAAAATCCAGCTCGTATTTCTCATTCAGGTAGTCTAGCTCTAATCGGCCACTGAAAGTATATTCATCATTTTCCAGTTTGTCATCGGTTTCTTCTACATCATATTCATCTCTAATTTCGCCAAAAATTTCTTCCAGCAGGTCTTCCATGGTTACAATCCCTGCCGTGCCTCCAAACTCATCTACTACCCAGGCAATACTTTTTCGTTCTTTGGTAAACTTATTCATCAAGTCGGGAGCACTCATGGTTTCGGGAACGGCTATCATGGGGTGTAAAATCGACTGAATATTGGTGGGTCGGTTAAATAAGTCTAGCTGATGAACATACCCAACTATGTTATCAATATTATCATCATAAATCACCAGCTTGCTCAGCTGGGTTTGGATAAATTGTTGCTGAAGGGTTTCGATGGGGCTAAGTAATTCGCATGCTTCAATTTCGGTTCTGGGAACCAGACATTGTCTGATTTTAACCATGGGCAGGCTAAGGGCATTTTCAAACAATTCTGTGTTCAGTTCGGCACTCTCCTCGTCTTGCTCGCGTGTTTGTTGAAAAAAATGTTCGAGGTCTATTTTCGAAAAAGCTTCATTTCGCTCGCTTACCCGCACATTAAACACATAGGTAAGTAGCCATTGAGAAGCGTTCACAAAAAAGTTAGTGATGGGCTCAAACAAGCCATGAAAAAATTGCGCAATCGGGGCGAATGTATTCAGCAGTGAATCGTTTTTCGCCCTAAAAATAGCTTTGGGTAAAAATTCGCCCAGCAGCAAAACTACTATGGTGGAAAGCAGGGTGTCGAATACCAATTTCAGATAATCATTGGGTATCTTCAAGGGATTCCAGAGCGTCATTTTTAGCAACTCATCAAACAGCAACCCATAAATTACCAGAAAAATATTTAGTCCCACCAAACAAGTGCCAATAAAGCGGGCCTGGTTTTCCATAAACCCAGACAATATTCTTCCATTGCGGGTTCCCTGCTTTTTTTTCAGCTCAATGTTCAATCTGTTTGCGGTAACAAATGCAATCTCATACCCGGCAAAAAAGGCGATGATAATCAGGGTAATAAAAATGCCAATAACAATAACCAGTTCAGTCATACCAAAAAGTTACCACAAATATACAATCCCTAAAGTTCATCTACAGCCTAATTCCTGCGAGCTTTTAGGTTGGGTAAAGCAGGAGCAGGGGTTATGGGTGGAGGAGGGGGTGGCGTGGCGGTTGAATCCCGGTAAGTAGTATAACTATTACTTTCAATCACAAACAGGTGCAAATTCGTAAGGTTTTGGTCGCAGGTCATCCCCTTGGCACCAACAAAGTAATCACTCCGGTAGTTTTTACTGATAATTACCCTTTTGTCGGTGTAAAATTTTTCACTTACCTGATCCCACCAAAGCTCGTCGGTAAAAAGGGTGTCGCCGAGTATATTAGAAGCCACCACATGATTTTTCAGTAGTACTTTCCGTTCATTTTCTATATAGCTGCCATACTGGGCATCTATGCGGCTCTCGATCTTCATGCTATCATTGTAAAAATCTACATGCAGCGTATTGGGAAATTCCGATTTGCGCACGCCATTTCCCTGATAGCGAAGAATTTTTGGGGCAGTCAAGTGGGCATTTACTTTCCCAGCCACACTTAGATAGCTGTCAATTTGGGTGCCTACTTCTATATTGGTTGATTGTTTACCCAGTGCCCGCACTTCATTAATATCGTTTTCACAGCTGGGTAATATGCATAGTAGCACATAGCTGAGCAGCGATAACAGGCAATTTTTGTTCATCCCCTCAAAGTTCCATGATTTATTTGGGAAAGAAAAGTGAAAATCAGGGCAGATTGGCTTGGCAGATCGCGTGTAATCCTTTAAAAAGTAAATAAGGGTCGCGATGCATTGGATGCGTGAGTAGGGCATCAAAAAATACAAGGTCTCCCCCGGTAATCAATACTTCCAGGTTATTGTATTTGCTCCGGTAGGCATGGATAATGCCATCTATTTCGCAGGCAATTCCCTGTATCACTCCGCTTTGCAGGTTGGTAAGCGTGTCGTAACCAACCAGTGGGAATCTTTTGGCAGGAGTAGCCATCGGCAGCAGGGCAGTTTGTTCGTGCATGGCCCTGAACCGCATATTCATTCCCGGAGAAATACTTCCCCCAAGAAATTCATGCGCTTGGTTGATGAAATTATAAGTTATACAAGTACCTAACCCAATGGCCAGGCAATGGTTATTGGGAAACAAGTCTACAGCTGCAGCGCAGATAGCCAGGCGGTCGGCGCCAATGGTTTCGGGTTTGCCAACCGGGGTGGTAAGCGGCAATTTACTGGCATGGTTTAGCAAGTGGAACCGCGAAAATTGTTCCAGCAGCTGTATGGTTTCAGGGGGGTGATTGATAACCGAAGAAAGAATGATTTTATCGGGATGTTCCTTTTCTAGCAAAGGCAATATGGCATCTGGTGTGGGCCCAAACAGCACTACTTCTTCCCGAAAGGCACTATTGGTAAAAACCCCTGCTTTTAAACGGGTATTGCCAAAATCAAAACAAATCGTGGTACTCATAGATGCTGATTTATTCGGGTTCCCAACCCTTTAGTTCTCTGAAATGTCCGTTTAGTTTGATTTTTTCTTTCAAGCTTTCCATTTCGGCCATCATGGGGAGGGTGGTTTGCAAATGTCTGCGTAAATATTCTAATCTTTGCCATTCGTCTAATAATTCCAGCAATTCATATTCCTGTTCTAACGACAGGCCTGCATGGTGTGCGATATCATAGCTGCTCAACTCATGATCGGGCAAGCGGAAATTTTTGCTAACATTCAGCCACTTATGTAATTCCCGAATACCAGCAATTACAGTTGCCTGCAACCGGGGGTGGGGTTCTAGCCGATTGGCAGGATAATGAACAATCGCCCCACTATATAACTTTCCTGGAATGGCTTGTACCATTTCCAGCATCCGAAACAATTGTTCGCCCTTTACACGGATATCCATTCGGCCATCATCGTATCGGGTAACAATTTCCAAAAGGGTAACCAGTGTGCCTGTTTCCCGAACCTGATTATTAATTACCGTTGGAATGCCAAAGGGTTTGCTTTCTTCAAAACATTCTCCCATCAGTTGCCGGTAGCGCGGTTCAAAAATGTGCAGGTTGAGCAGCTCTCCCGGGTAAACCACAATGCCCAAGGGAAATAAAGGTATAAAGTTGGTCATGGTACTGTTAAATGGTCTGTAAGAAAGAAGATATTGCCATCCGATAGGCAAGATGCAAAAGTTTTCGGTTCTTTACACATTAATTGTGGCGAATATGTTTATTTCCGGGTTTACCATCATACGAAATGCCATCCTAAATGATTATCCTATTGTTGAGGCCATCCAAAGTATTTTGCCGGTTGTAGATGAAATGATTGTGCTGGTAGGTGATTCAACCGATGAAACCGAGCAACTAATTCGATCTATTGGCAGCAACAAAATTAAAATTCATTATTCGGTTTGGGATATGAGCCTGCGCAGTGGCGGACAAGTACTGGCTGTAGAAACCGACAAGGCCAAGGCCCTGATTGACCCGCGTAGCAATTGGGCTTTTTATATTCAGGCAGACGAAGTGATTCACGAAAAATATCATGCAGCCATTTTACAGGGTTGTGCCGAGCACTTATCTAATGCCGAGGTAGAAGGACTGCTATTCGATTATCTGCATTTTTATGGCACCTACGATTATATAGGGGATAGTAGAAAGTGGTATCACAAAGAAGTAAGAATTATTCGAAATAATACTGCCATCACCGCCTATAAAGATGCCCAGGGCTTTAGAAAGGGCACTGAAAAAATTCGGGTAAAACCGATACCCGCCTGTGTGTACCATTATGGCTGGGTGAAAAGTCCGGAACAGATGATGCAAAAACAAAAAAATGTTAGTCCTTACTGGCTGGGAGATGACGATATGCAAAAAATATTAATGAATTCAGACGCGTGGAACTTCGAAGCATTTGATTCCCTAGAAAAATTTACCGGCACGCACCCTGCAGTTATGCTCGATCGAATTAAAAGAAAAAACTGGCAGGTGGCATTAGATATCTCTCGCAAAAAATTTTCTTTCAAAAACCGGCTTCTGTATTATTTTGAAAAGCTTACCGGCATTCGTCCTTTTGATTTTAAAAATTATCGGGTGATCCGGTAATTGTATGGTAGGCAGTTGATAAATCTTGCAACTTCCAGGCGATAGCTCCTATCCAGGCATGCAGCCATACCCCATATTGTAAACTTAGGGTAGATTCTACCAGGCAGGAGGTGGCTATGGCGAGCGTCCAGGCAACAGGTGTCCATTGTTTTTTTTGGATACCCCTGAGAAGCGGATAAAACAGCCAGCAGGTAAACAACAACATACCCAATAGGCCTGCCCCCATCCACCAAAATAGCCATTGATTAAAGGGCCATTGAAAAGTTACCGGGGTATTGGGAAATGCTTGTTCAAACGATTGCTGCAACGTAGGAGCAATTCCAGCCCATCCTTTATTAGCGGCTCCCTTTTCGGTAATTTCTTTATAGGCGAGGGTATTGATAATTCTCCGGGCACCATCCGAATAACGCATATTGCTGGTGTCACCGGTATACTGTTGCCAGTCGTATTGGGTATATGCCCATTTTTGTTGCACAGTAGGAAACAACTGATAGGCAGCTACCGCCATTGCTAAGAGTGTAATACAGAGCAACCCTAGTTTCAATAATTGTTTCGGTTTGCGTTTTGAAAGGGATAGAGAAACAAGAAAGCAAATTGCAATAATTGTGGTAGATACCCATGCGGTGCGTACGGCCATAAAAGCGATGGAAGCCACTAGCAGAAAGCATATTAATATGCGGGTGCGGATAGAAAACTTTGTTAATAGCAACACGAGCATGGCGGTACCACTTAAGAATAATCCAAACCGAACATGATCCGTATCCATAAACGTGGGCAGTGATTTTCCCAATCCATATGCCTGTTGCCATTGAGCGGATGTTTGGATGTATTGAACAAGTGCATATACAATACCCACCCCTGCAGCTATACCGCAATAAACGATCCATTTTTGCAGCGTTTGGTAAGATACTCGGCTGCAAACATGAAAAGCAATTGGATACATCAGCAGCGTAAGTAGGTAATCGAAGTGGCTCCAGGTAAAGGGAGCTTGCCAGCAGCCCAGTAACCCAATAACCATTACCCATCCACTCCAGGTGGGTAAAGCATTCGTTAGCCTGCCATTTTTAAAAATACCTATGCAAATCCAAATAGCCCAGGCAACCTGAGAAAGCGACAGGATGGCTCTGCTAAAAAATAAACCAACCAGCATAATAATAAATAGCAGGTTGGGCAGGTTATGGAAGGAGAAAAAGAGTCGAAGCCGGTTCATCATGCACAAATATCGGGTATGGATAAATATCAGAATGGCGGTTATATTTTATTTACTAACCGGCAACCCCTAAATTTACGCTAAACCATCGGCATGAATTGGCAATTTCTACTATCCGATCTCGCTAACCCATCGTATAAATCGTTGGCGAGAGCGATTACTTTGGTAGAAAACCAGTCGGAAGGCTATCTCAGTTTTCTGCAACAGCTTGTGCCCGGAAAGGCATTGATAACAGGCATTACCGGCTCGCCGGGTGCAGGAAAAAGTACCCTAAGCGATACGCTTATTCGCACATGGGTAGGGCAGGGTAAAAAAGTAGGTATCATTTGTGTAGACCCATCCTCTCCTTTTCATCTGGGTGCCCTATTGGGCGATCGCATCAGGATGAGTTCCTGGTACAATCATCCGCAAGTATATATTCGATCCCTGGCAACCCGCGGCTCTTTGGGCGGATTACATCCGCAAATTTTAGAAATATGTGCCGTAATGCAATCGGCAGGATTTGATGAATTGTTGGTGGAAACGGTGGGGGTAGGACAAAGTGAAATTGAAATTGCAGGGTTAGCAGATACCACCGTAGTGGTGATGGTTCCGGAAGCAGGGGATGAAGTGCAAACCATGAAAGCCGGCTTAATGGAGATTGCCGATATTTTTGTAGTAAATAAATGCGATCGCCCGGATGCAGATCAGTTGGTAAAAAATTTGAGAAGCATGCTAGCGCCTACTTTTGTTCAGGGTGATTGGGAAATTCCCATTCTTAAAACGATTGCTACGCAACAATCGGGCATAATTGAACTGGCGGCTGCTATTGAGCAACATCATCGGGTACAGCGAACAACGGAAAGGAAAAAATGGCTGCTGGCCGAGAAAGCCTATCAGCTAATCCGTCAATATAGAATGCGTGACATCAATAAACATCAGCTGCTTGTTTCACTGGAAAAAGAGATGGAGCAGCCTGCATTTAACTTGTTTCATTTTCTCGAAAAAAAATATGCCAATTGATGAATTCCGGTCTGCTGCGCATATGGATAGATACGGAACGGTTAAAGTATCCGCATACGGGTTTGTATCATTTTTGTATGGAGTTAGGAAAAGCGTTGGTGCATGAAAAAACCAACCGCGAAGAACTTAGTTTTTATCTCCCGGCGAATAAAATGGGTGTATTTGGAAAGGAAGCCCTTTATCGGAGACAGATAGGGTTGCATAAGTACCAACTTCCTTCCACGGCCTCTTATCAGGTTTGGCATTCGCTTCATCAGGGCAGCCAGTATTTTCCTTTTCGGAGAACTATACCGGTAGTGCTTACTATCCACGACCTTAATTTTTTACATCAACCCGGCAAAGGGGCTGCCTATATAAAAAAATCGCTGGCAGAACTGCAACAGAAAATAAATCGTGCAGATCGGGTGGTGGCCATATCGTCTTTTGTGTTGGAAGAATTACATCGTAACCTGCAGGTTAATTCAGCTCAAGCCTCGGTTATTTATAATGGATGTAATTTTTCTCAGTTGGCGCCCGAAGTTCCGCCATTGATTCCCGACAAGCCTTTTTTGTTCACCATCGGCACGCTGGCAGCCAAAAAGAATTTTCATGTATTACCTGCTTTGCTAAAAGGAAATGATTATTGGTTGGTGATAGCAGGCATTACCCATGAAGAAGCCTATTTGCAAAAGATTAAGCAGGAAGCAGTTCGGTGGGGAGTGGAGAATCGGGTGATTATTACCGGTGCTATTACTGATGCACAAAAGCAGTGGTATTATCAGCAATGTGAAGCATTTGTATTTCCTTCTATCGCAGAAGGCTTTGGTATGCCGGTTTTGGAAGCCATGTATTTTGGCAAACCGGTATTTTTATCTACGTATACTTCCCTTCCCGAAATAGGCGGCTCATTGGCCTATTACTTTGCCTCATTTGATCCGGATGAGATGCGAAGTACAGTTGAGCAGGGATTGCAACACTATCGCCAAACTGAGCCGCAACAAGCTTTGCAACTCCATGCCCTGAGTTTTAGCTGGACGGCAGCAGCCCGGCAATATCTTAGTATATATCGCGATCTTGCTTAGGCCTATTTAATTTTTACAAACATCTTTGCGCAAAAGAGCCAGTTTCTTAGGGGCGACCTCTTTTTTACAGACAGCAACCAATTTCGGTACTTAAAAAAATAGCGCATCCTAGAAAAGTTATTTGCAACAGAAAAATCTCGGTACGACAGATTCAGTTGTTCCAGTGCTTTTTTCTTGATTTGGTTTTCGGGTGGGCAGGTATCGTAGAACAATTGCATGCGATCTCTGATGGAGGCGATTTCTCGGGCTTCTCTTTCTTGTTTTTCTATCTCTGTAACCGGCCGGCTTTTGCCGGTAGCTGCACCAATTAGGTTGTTTTCGTGTTGCCGATATTTAACCAGCTGTTCGTTACAGTAAGTAATACCTCCTTTGCAGGCAGCGATATAGGCAATCCACCAATCGTGCGGCAAAACAGTAGGAAATGGAAGCGCACCTTGTAAAATACTTTTTTTGAAAAGCATAGTGTTTCCATAAATGCGACAAAATACTGCCTGCTGTAAACAACTGTTATAAGAGTTGCAATTGCTGATGCTGGATACTGTTTTACCCGTAAGCGACAGATCTGCATTGCAGATATAGGAGTCGCAATACACCAGCACCGATTCGCCCAAAGCCGCATATTGAACCGCCAGTTTTTCGGGAAACCAATAATCATCTTGATCGCAAAGGGCTACCAGCGAACCGGAAGAAAGGGTAATGGCTCGTTCGAAGTTTCGGATATAACCTAAATTTTCTTTGTTATGATATACCCGTATGTTGCTGTGGATGGCTGCATAGGATGCCAACAGAAGCGATGTGCCATCGGTGCTGGCATCATCACAAACCACAACTTCCATATTGGGATAGGTTTGCGCCAGCAAGCTGTCTAGCTGTTCGGATAAATACTCCGCACCATTATAAGTAGCCATTACTACAGAAATCAGGGGTTGTGTAGCAGCATCCATGGTTTTTCGAAATAGCATAAATAGAAAAGCGGCGGTAACCGCATAAAGATAATCAATCGCAGGTTTCTTTTAACAGAAAACAGAATTCCCATTTTTTCCTGTGGCGGTTTGTATCTTTAGCATTCTTATTTTATTTAACGTATGTCTGTATCCGTAGTACTCTGCACCTATAATGGGGCACGGTTTTTAGCCGAGCAGGTAAACAGTATACTTAATCAGACTTACTCTATTCAGGAGTTGATTATTTCGGATGATGCTTCTACTGACAATACTATTATACTCGCTCGTGAAATGGCAGCAAGGGATGCCCGGATTCGTGTGGTATCCTTGCAAGAGAATGTAGGCTTTTCGGCGAATTTTCAGCAGGCAATTACTCAGGCCATTGCTCCTTTAATTGCGCTGGCCGATCAGGATGATATTTGGCACCCCGAAAAAATTGCCCGCATGTTGGCAGCCTTTGAAACGGATGCTTCTTTGATTTACTGCGATTCGGTAAAGTTTGCAGATACGCCACCTGTTTCACCCAAACCCTCCCCTAAAAACAGGCGAATAGCGGGAAGTGACCCTAAAAAAATAGCTGTATATAACACGGTGAGTGGGCATGCCATGATAATTCGAAAAAGCTTGTGCACTGCAGCCTTTCCTTTACCCGAGGGGGTTTATTACGATTGGTGGTTGGCAATAGTTGCTATGGCTACTAACCGCGTTCAGTTTCTTCCGGAAGTGCTGGTGTATCAACGAGTACACGACCGAAATGTAACGCTCCAATCTAATTTGTCGGAATCAACACACCGGCAGCGATTTCGCAGTACACTGGTAAAACACCTGGATGCTTTTAGAAAAATTGCTACACTATCGGATGGCGACCGATTATTTTTTGAGGAAGGATATGCTTATTGGCAGTTATCGCTCTATCAACGGTTTAATTTCGGCTTATTTCGTTGGCTGATGCGAAACCGGGAGAATATATTTTGTAATAAAGTAAGGAAGTTTCCGCTGATATCTCAATTAAAAAATAGTTGGCTGCTGAGTTTTCGGTGGCGGGTATAGTTGATAAGCGGCTTATAAGAACTGCTCTTCTTCTATCACCTTTTTTTCATTTTTCCACCAGCGCCATCCGAAATAGCCTACAATCGCAAATGGGGCAAGAGCCAGGTAAATGATAGCGGAATTTAGTGAAGCGGCAGGTCCTTCTCCTAGTTGTCCCGCAGTTTTAGTGCAAATAGAGCATTGTGCCAACAGGCTATTACTGAAAAGGATTCCCAACGCAATCAAACTTCCCATTCCCCATCTTTTCATACCGGATTTTTAGAAGGCAAAGGTACGAAGTTTACCAGAAAAGCCGGAAGCATGTGGCTAATTCGATAATAATCAGTAATTTACTGTTTAACTTTTTATGATGGAACCGAGAAGAAAATTTCTACAAAAAATGGGTTTGATGGCTGGTGCTTTTTCTGCCGCCAGCTTATTTGAACAAGCACATGCAGCCGAATGGGAGCAAGCATCCCGCCGCATCAGCCATATGAGTGCCGGCGAGGCGGCTATGGATGAAGATTTTTGGATGACCATCCAGCAAGCGTATACCGTTAATTCTAACTTAATTATCCTCAATAACGGCGGCGTGAGTCCTTCTCCCCGGGTTGTGCAGGATGCTGTTGAAAGATATAATCGGTTTACCAATGAAGGCCCTTCTTATTACATGTGGCGGATATTGGATCAGGGAAGGGAACCCCTTCGGCAAAAACTTGCTTTGTTAGCAGGATGTTCTGAAGAAGAAATCGCCATCAATCGAAATTCAACAGAAGCGCTGAATACCGTGATTTTTGGGATGGATTTGCAACCAGGAGATGAAGTGATTGGCACATTACAAGATTACCCAAATATGATTCAGGCATGGAGACAGCGAGCCTTGCGCGACAAAATAAAATATACACAAATCAGTTTCGATTTTCCCATAGAGAGTGACAAGGAAATTGTAGCAGCTTTTGAAAAAGCGATTACTGCTAAAACCAAAGTAATTCATGTAACGCATGTGATCAATTGGGTAGGACAGGTATTGCCGGTTGCCAAAATTGCCCGGATGGCGCATCAGCGGGGTATAGAAGTAATTGTAGATGGCGCTCACTCTTTTGGTTTGATTGATTTTAAAATTCCAGATCTTGAGTGCGATTATTTTGGCACCAGCTTACACAAGTTTTTGAGTGCACCCATTGGTAGCGGTATGTTGTGGATTAAAAAAGAAAAAATCGAAAAAATTTGGCCACTAACCTGTAACGACAAGCCCCGGAGTGGCGACATCAGAAAATTTGAAACCCTCGGTACCCGAAGTTTTCCGATAGAACAGGGAATTGGGGAGGCCGTTAATTTTCATAATGCTATTGGCAGTAAACGAAAAGAAGAGCGGATTCGGTACTTGAAAAATTACTGGGCTTTGCGTGCAAAGGAAATTCCGGGAGTAACCATCCATACCTCTTTTAAGCCCGAATATGCCTGTGCCATTGCCGGAGTAAGTGTAAATGGGATGACGCCCGGAGAGTTAGACAGTGCCCTCATGAACCAGTATAAAATTCATACAGTAGGGATTGTTTGGGAAAACATATCCTGTGTGCGGGTTACCCCGCATGTATATACCCGTCTGCAAGATTTGGATAAACTGGTGGGTGCACTGGAAACGCTGGCAGCTAAAAAAAATAAAAGCAGCTAATCAATGCGAAAAGCTGCTGTTAATGATTTGAACGTAATTCTGAAATCTACCTCTAATTAAGAGGGTTTTACTACCGGCTTAGTTATCTTATTGCCGTTGGCCGGTCTGGATTTACCAAAAGAACCTTTGAATCTTTTTCCTTTGGCTGTTTTTTTGTCACCTTTTCCCATTTGTTGATTTTTTAATGATGCATTTAGGCAAAAATAGAAAAACCCCGTGAAATACGGGGTTTTTCTATAAAAGGTTAGGAATTAGAGCTTTCCGCTTAATTCTTTTCCGGCTTTAAACTTAGCCACTTTTTTGGCTTTAATTTTGATAGTAGCACCGGTTTGAGGATTGCGACCCGTACGTGCAGCACGCTTCGACACAGAAAAAGTACCGAAACCTACCAGGGTAACTTTGTCACCTTTTTTCAGGGTTTTTGTAACAGTAGCTACAAAAGAATCCAGGGCAGCATTCGCCTGTGTTTTAGATACGCCAGCATCTTCTGCGATTTGGGCAATTAATTCAGCTTTGTTCATGGAAGTGTTTTTAATGGTTTTAATATCAGTAACAAATTTATTCGCTTTTCTCAATCAACAAAATTTTTTTCAAAATTTTTTGTTTCCTTTAAAACCCTTATCAATTAAAGGTTTCAGCCCAATAGGCCGCCGCAAATTTTTTGAAAATTCTTCGATTATTCAGTCGAAACTCAATGATAGCAGGGGTTTCGGAAAAATTGGTCTTTCAGTTTTGGCTGAATCCCTTGTGTTGGTTTAGTTTTTCAAGGCGAAATAAGCAGTATTTTTCACCAAAAAACTATCCACAATCAATTCACAACCTCGAGAATGCTTCTGAAACTGATGAATTGGTTACCCCATAGCCGGAAGGCTTCTTCGCGCAATGCTGGGGCACATTGTTGAATATACGTCTCGTATTGTACTCTGCTTTGGGTACTAAGTTGTAACGAATAGGTAGGGCCTTCCGAATCATCCTGATCTAACAATTGTAATAATTGATGTGCAGTAAAATAGCCGGTATTGAGTAAGGCAGGAATATGTACTTCTTGCATCCACTGAAGCCAACGTGGGGCTATTTCGGTGGCTACTTTTGTGGTAATGCTATAAACGATTGGCATAAAGTAAAATGATTAGGGGAGGGAAATTTCTACATAAACCGGACAGTGGTCGCTGTGCTTAATAGTTGGTAAAATGGCGGCTGAGCGAATGTTGCTAGCGAGGGGTGTTGTTGTGCAAATATAATCTATTCTCCATCCTTTGTTTTGCAACCGAACCGAAGGGAAGCGCTGACTCCACCAGCTATAGGCACCTGTTTGTGCGGGATTACAATGCCTGAAAGTATCTATCCATCCATCTGCCAGCCAATTGTCCATCCAGGCTCTTTCTTCCGGCAGAAATCCAGATGATTTTTTATTTCCCTTGGGATCGTGTATGTCAATTTCCCGATGCGCTATATTATAATCGCCCACTACTATTAAATTGGGCTTTTCTTTTTTAAGGGCATTTACATACGCTGTAAATTCATCTAGCCATTGATACTTGTAGGTTTGCCTTTCTTCCCCGCTAGTTCCCGATGGATAATAGGCATTGATTAGGGTAAATGTTTCAAAATCTGCCCGAATAACCCGGCCCTCCGCATCACTCATGGCAGCTCCATGCCCATGGAGTACTTGTTCGGGATGGATTTTGGTAAAGATGGCTACCCCGCTGTATCCTTTTTTTTGTGCCGAAAACCAGAAGGTTTCATATCCCAGTGCGTGAATGGCTTCTAGATTTATGTTTTCTTTTTCGGCTTTGGTTTCTTGTAAACAAATGATATCTGCCGGATCAGCCGACAACCATTCCAGCAAACCCTTATTGAGTGCTGCTCGGATACCATTTACATTATAACTTATTATGCGGAGTGTTTTCATCTGATGCTACAAGGTAAACTAGGATTTGTAATTGATTGCTACAACTAAGGATTTTGCAATGCATTTACTGAGGGAGTTCACTTAATCTGTTTTGAATGCTATAGGTTATTGAATGGGCAATTAATAATAATTGCTGAATAGTGTTGGTACTAAGTGATTTGTTATTTATGAGTATTCTTTCGGGTTTGTCTTTCCCCATTATTAGCATCACCTGTTCACCCTGCAAATAGATTTCTTTCCAAATGTAACCGGTGCCTTTCATGCGAATACTGAAGGGTTGTTTCAGTAATTCTCCATTAATTTCTAGCTTCGTAATCAACAGAAAAGGATTAGGGCCTGAATCTAGCGTAAAAATACTCGATGGTTCTGTGCCATTATAACACTGATTTAACCAGAGATAGCTGCTATCTTTTCGGTTGGGTTGCGGGTTGATTGAAAAAACTGCAAGCGTGTCTTTATCCCGCAGCAAACAGTTTATTTTTTTATTTATGGGCAAAAATCCAACCACATTTGGTGCCGATTGAACCAAACTGCCTACCAATCTGGTTTGATAGGTAACGTCTTGTAAAACATTTCTGCTCTCTCTTTGTAAACAGATAAAATTGTTTATTCGAGAGTCTTTCAGTAGACTGAGCGAATCGAATAACCATCCGGGAAATTCGGGCATTTTTTTGCCTTCAATTTTAACTCCCTGTAATACCTGCTCGCCGTTTCTGATAATTTGCACTCCCTCCGGTGCTTGATATTGCCACGTATTAATTTGAAACCCAGGTAAGATTGTCTTACTTGATTGATACGTTTCGGGAGTAATAAAATTATTATAGAAATAAACTGGCGGCACTTTCAATTCAATAAGCGAGGATGAATTGTTGGGATTAAATAGATATTGAATGCCTACTTTAATGGATTCTATAAATCCGGAAGCCGTTGTAGATAGAATCTGTTGCATGCCATCTGCATAAAATCGGTTGAATGGAATCCCGATGGAGGCGGTTTCTTTGTGCGTAAAGGATATAACAAGCTCATTCTCTTCTATCAACTGTTTTTTGTAATTCAACAGAAAATAGCTGAGTTGAATTATATTCAAAGATCTGCGAGCTAATAAAGAATCGTTTAGATATGCAGTATCCCCTGAAAAAAAAGTAAGTGGGTCTGTTTCTTTACAGTCTATATATAAATGAAGCAAACTGGTATCTGCCGAATAGAATTGGATAGGGATGTTTTTTTGAAGATCTGCGGGACTAAGCAATATAACTGGAATTTGTGCGGTATCCGTTAACTGAAAATCATGCTCCTTTAACAGACTTGTATATAGTTGTTGTAAGATTACCTGCTGTCGGTTGCTGTCTAACAGGTATTTCATAGATGGTCCGGAGGTAGAATAACAGCGCATCATCTCCAATACTACTTTCTTCTGGGCATTAGCAGGCCGGCTAATACAGCAGCATACCAGCAGGGCAATCGCAATTTTTTGTAAGAAATGCAACATGTATCGTAATGGATAAAAGAAATCTAGAATAAAATTAATCTAATTAGCGTTTCTTTTTTACCGGAATTTCCACAACCGCATCCACGGAAACTGATTGAAGCGAGAAGGCTATCATAAATAGTTCATTGATTACATCAGCTGAAAGAGAAACATCCTTAATCAAAACCCTTTCCGGCCGGGTTGCTCCCCATATCCATATGGCCGGGGTGCCATTCAGGATGATTTCTTTCCATTCTAAGTCGGGACCTTTCATCCGAATACTGAATGGCTGTTTATGGAAGAATCCTGTAATTCTCATCGATGTATAAAATGGATAAGGAAAAGTGTCGATTTGAATCGTAAATAAGCTGGAACTATCTATGCCATTATATACCTGATGAAACCACAAAACGGCACTATCTTTAAAAGAAGGCTCTTGGTTAAGCGAAAAAACTGCCATTGTATCTTTTTCTCTCAACAAAACATTTATATTTTTATTTATTGCGCTGATGGTTGGTCCCCCCAAATCATAAGTAGTTATGGATGCAACCAGATTTGTTTGATAATTTCTATTATTCAACACATCGCGGATATCATTTTTAAATACAAAGTAGTCTGAGGCGGACTTATTTTTGAATTCGTTGGACTGATTCAACATGTTTTTATAGGGGTTATCAGTTTCTGCCTTATTAATTAGCGAAACTGGATAGGCTTTTTTTTCAGCGTATCTAATAGTTTGCTCCCCATCTGGTAAAACATAATTCCAGGTGCTTTTTTGAAAAACGGGGATTAATATACGTCCAGTACGATAGCTTTCTTTGGAAATGAAGTTGTTATAAATGAAAGCAGGAGGAACTTTTACTTCAATTAGGGAAGATGAATTTACGGCATTAAATAAAAACGGAATACTCTTTCTAATAGTTTCAGTAAATCCAGCGGATGTGGTAGAGAGGGTAAGGTATTTGTTATCCACTGCTAACTTGGTGTAAGGAATTCCAATGGCCGGCGCGTTATTAATGGCCATAGAAACTGATAGTTTATTCTCTGCTACTATTTTGTTTCTGTAATTCAAAATATGGTAATTCAGCTGCAAAACACTAACTGATCTGCGAATCAAATCAGAATCGTTCACCAGTTTTGCATTTTGATTAAAAAAACTGGTTGGCGATGTTTCTATGCAGTCAATATACAAATGAAGCAATTCGGTATCTGGGTGAATGCCTTTTGCTATTAGCTTATTCAACAATTCACTTTCATCTATTAAGGTAACCGGAACTTTTGTTGAGTCTAATAATACTAAGTTTTGCTCATTTAAAAGAGTTTGGTATATCTGGTGGGCGATTTGTTGCTGATTTTCCGGGTTTTGCAAATATTGCATGGATGGCCCTTGCATTGAGAAACATCTCATTTGCTCGAAAATCACCTTTTTTTGAGCGCTACATAGGGTACTTATTAAAAGTGCCAGCAGCAAGGCTAAGTAAGTTTTTTGCATAAAATATTTCATGTATTGTTATATTACATCAAATAGTATACCACCTTATTGCAATTTTACTAATTGTTATGAATCCAGTAGAAAGAATCATACCGGCCAGGGAATCGGTTTATTTAGATGGTCCCAAGCCCAGAATTAATGAGTTTTACTTTGCCTGGGACGTATTCAAACAGTTTATCAAAGGGTTTAGAGCGCTGCACTTTCTGGATCCATGCATTACTGTTTTTGGTTCTGCCCGCTTTACCGAACAGCATCCTTATTATCAGGCTGCCCGTGAATTTGGCAAACAAATTGCTTCGCTGGGATTTACCACCATGACGGGCGGAGGCCCCGGAATTATGGAGGCAGCGAACCGCGGGGCATTTGAAAATAATGGCACTTCTGTGGGTTGTAATATTCAGCTACCCTTTGAGCAACACCCCAACCCGTATATGCATAAGTGGATCACTTTCAACTACTTTTTTATTAGAAAAGTGATGTTGGTTAAGTACTCTTATGCGTTTGTGATTTTACCCGGCGGTTTTGGTACTATGGATGAGTTATTTGAAACACTCACCCTTGCCCAAACTAAGGTGATTAATAATTTTCCTATCGTGTTATATGGCAAGGATTATTTTACTCCCCTGTTACTGGCTATTGATACAATGATTGATAAGGGAACGATAAGTGCTGCCGATAAAAAGCTTTTTTTGCTTACCGATGATATCAACGAAGCTATGCAGTTTATCCAATCCTATATAAAGGATAACTACAAAGTGAAGCCAAGAAAACGGCTGTGGTGGTTATTTGAAAAAAGGTAGTATTAGGATTTGCCTATTTTTTTACCGGCCGCGAAAGTATAGCCTACACTTAGAATCAATTCGTAGGTTCCAAATGCTTGACTGGCAGTTCCCTGATAAACTTTTAATCCCGAATACCGGGCGTAATCTACCTTGTTCGTGAACTCCAGAAATACATGGCGATAAAAAGTAGCTTTTAACCCTGCTTCTGCGCCTACATTCCATCCGCCCAACTGAAAACCATCCGTATTTTTATTTCCGAATAAACTGTTTTCTACATGTGGAATAACAGGGCCAATACCTCCCTTGCCGAGGGCATCGAGTGTAAAATTTTTATTGGGGGCTTCCCATAACCGCCATCTTTTTACCAGATTAAACAATAAAAAATTAGCGCCGTTATTTAAAAAATAATAAAATCCATTCGCCGAGCTGAACAAGATCGAACTATCTACCCCTCTGCCACCCAGGGTTCCGGAGATACGCATGGTTTGGCCGTCTTGTATAATATGTTTGGTATGATCGAAGTTGATTTCAAATGCCAATCCCTTTTGCTTATTGAAGAAATAGCCAATCCGATAATTGTATTGGGGGATGCTGAGAGGGATTTTAAAGATGCCCTTGTCCCATCCGGGATTGTCGTGCGACTGAACCTGGTGCAAGGTATATTGGTTGCCCAACGTCGGTTGATTTACTTTAACGTTAGACCGGGTATACCATTCTTTATTATAGCCCCAGGATAAATAAAATTCTCCCTTCCTTTCACTTCGGTTTTTTTGGGCAAATACCGATAGGGGCAATAAACAACATAGTAAAAGGTACTTCACCATAGGTACGCAAAATTAATCCAAATTAGGGCGCAACCATTTTTCGGCTTCCGCAAGGGGCATATTTTTTTGTGCAGCATACGTTTCCAACTGATCTCGCTGAATTTTTCCTACCCCAAAATATTGACTCTGTGGATGGGCAATGTACCATCCGCACACAGAGGATGCTGGATACATCGCCAGATTTTCGGTAAGTTGAATACCCGTATGTTCGGTAACCTGCAGTAAATTGAATAGAGGATATTTTTCCGTATGGTCGGGGCAGGCGGGATAGCCGGGAGCAGGACGAATACCAGTATAATTTTCTTTAATCAAATCTTCATTACTCAATTGTTCTGAAGGATTATATCCCCACCAAGTGGTACGGGTTTGCAAGTGAAGGGCTTCGGCAAAGGCTTCTGCCAGGCGATCTGCCAGTGCTTGTAACATGATTTTATTATAATCATCATGAGCCTCCTCCATTCTTTTGATATGGGGTTCTATTCCGTCAATGGTTACTGCAAATGCTCCGATATAATCAGGATATCCTGCATCAACGGGTGCAATAAAGTCGGCCAGCGATAAATTAGGTTGACCCGCTGCTTTCCGAATTTGCTGACGGAGAAAATGTAATGTTGTTGTTTCTCCGGAATCTTGAATTAGAACGCTATCGTTTTTGCTGTTGGCTTGCCAAAACCCAACCACACCATTTGCCGACAACCATTTTTCTGCTATCAACTGATCGAGTAATGCGTTGGCATCTGCATATAATTGGGTGGCTTCCTTCCCTACAATTTCATCCGTTAATATTTCTGGAAAAGAGCCATGCATCTCCCAGGCAATAAAAAAGGGTTTCCAGTCTATAAGAGCACGTAACAAATTCAAATCATATGCTTTAAAGCTACGCACCCCGGTGAAACTAGGTTGCGTGGGCTGGTAGCTTGACCATTGAATATTGCATTTATTTTTTAGTGCTTCCGGATAGGTAAGGTATTCTTTTACCGTTTTTTTATTATCGAATCCGAATTTTAATTCTGCATACTCTTTTTCCGCATTCTTCAGAAAGCTTTCGCGATTCTCTTTATTTAATAAACTACCTGCTACGGTTACGCTTCGGGAAGCATCTAGCACGTGAATCACGCCATTTGGATATTCGGGTGCAATTTTAACGGCGGTATGCATACGAGAAGTAGTGGCGCCGCCTATCAATAGGGGTTGCTGCATTCCTCTTCTTTTCATTTCATGAGCGATATGCACCATTTCATCTAGCGAGGGAGTAATCAGTCCGCTTAACCCAATAATATCTACTCCTTCTCTTTGGGCGGTATCTAATATTTTATCTGCCGGCACCATTACGCCCAAATCAATAATTTCGTATCCATTACATCCCAGCACTACTCCCACAATATTTTTACCGATATCATGTACATCCCCTTTTACGGTAGCCAATAAAATTTTAGCTGCTCCGGCTGCTTCCGTTCCGGTAGTGCCGGCTGCCAGATGGGCTTGCTTTCTTTCTTCTTTTTCTGCTTCAATATAAGGAGTTAATACCGCTACACTTTTTTTCATTACCCGGGCACTCTTTACCACCTGTGGCAAAAACATTTTTCCTGCTCCGAATAAATCTCCCACAATACCCATTCCATCCATCAGAGGCCCTTCAATCACTTCCAGTGGGGTTGCATAGGTTTGCCGGGCTTCTTCTGTATCTGCTTCAATATAATCGGTAATTCCATTAATTAAAGCGTGGGATAAGCGCTTTTGGATAGATTCATTTCGCCAGGCCTCATCTTTTACCTCCACTTTGCCCTTTGCTCTTACCGTTTCGGCATGCTGAATAAGTAATTCAGTAGCTTGGTTGTTGTCATTATTTTTATTCAGAATTACTTGTTCGCAAAGATTTTTTAAAACCGGCTCAATTTCATCATACACCACCAATTGTCCGGCATTTACAATACCCATATCCATTCCGGCGCGGATGGCGTGAAATAAAAATACGGAGTGAATTGCTTCCCGCACATGATCGTTTCCGCGAAATGAAAAAGAAACATTCGACACGCCCCCACTCACTTTTGCCAGTGGCATTTTTTGTTTGATTTCTCGGGTGGCTTCGATAAAGTCTACCGCATAATTATTGTGCTCTTCAATACCCGTAGCTATGGCAAAAATATTGGGGTCGAAAATAATATCCTCCGGAGGGAATCCTACTTTTTCGGTTAAAATTTTATAAGCCCGCTCGCAAATGTCTATTTTTCTTTGTTTGTTATCGGCTTGTCCCTGCTCATCAAAAGCCATCACAACCACTGCTGCACCAAAGTCGCGACAAATATGGGACTGTTGAATAAATTTTTCTTCCCCCTCTTTCAGAGAGATAGAATTCACGATACATTTTCCCTGTACACATTGAATTCCTGCCTGAATAATTTCAAACTTAGAGCTGTCTATCATGATGGGAATGCGGGCGATATCAGGCTCACTTTGCAGGAGGTTGATAAAATTCGTCATGGCGGTTACGCCATCCAGCATTGCATCATCCATATTCACATCCAAAATCTGAGCCCCACTTTCTACTTGTTGCCGGGCAACTGATAGGGCTTCTTCCAGTTGATTGTCGCGAATCAGCCGGGCAAATTTTTTAGATCCGGTAACATTCGTTCGTTCTCCTACATTCACAAAATTGGTTTCGGGTCGAACAACCAGGGGCTCGAGACCGGATAAACGCAGAAAGGGATGAATGGTGTGTTTACTCATATCATTTATAAATCAGGCGGTAAGCACTTCCGGCAGCGGCCGGGGGATAATATTTTTTACTGCGTTGGCAATATGCTGAATGTGATCGGGGGTGGTACCACAACAACCGCCCACAATATTTACAAATCCTTCTTTGGCCCATTCTTCAATAAAATGGGCTGTTTCATGGGGCTGCTCATCATATTCCCCCATGGCATTGGGTAATCCGGCGTTGGGATAGGCAGAGGTAAAGCAGCTAGCTATTTGCGAAAGTTCCGCAATATGCGATCGCATTTCTGCTGCCCCTAATGCACAGTTGAGCCCTACGCTTAATGGCTTGGCATGCATTACTGAAATGTAAAAAGCTTCCAGGGTTTGTCCGCTCAAGGTTCTACCAGATGCATCGGTAATGGTACCACTAATCATTATTGGGAGTGGCTTTTGTGCATGATCCCTAAAGTATTGATTAACCGCCACTATTGCTGCTTTTGCATTTAGGGTATCAAAAATGGTTTCAATTAATAATATATCTACTCCTCCATCTACCAGTCCACGAATCTGCTCATAGTAAGCGGCTACTACTTCGGTAAAGGTAACAGCCCGGTAGCCGGGATTGTTAACGTCGGGGGATAGACTTAGGGTTTTATTGAGTGGTCCGATGGCTCCTGCCACAAAATTTGGATCGGCTTGCGGATTATCGGTTCTGAATTCATTTACTGCTTCCCTTGCACATTTGGCGGCAGCCACATTCAACTCGTATGCCAGTGACTGCATTTCGTAGTCTGCCATGGCAATTTTAGTGCTGCTGAAGGTGTTGGTCTCAATAATATTGGCTCCTGCATCCAGGTATTTGCGATGAATTCCTTTAATGATATCGGGTTGGGTAATACAGAGCAAATCGTTGTTACCCTTTACATCTAAATGCCAATCGCGAAAGCGCGTTCCTCGATAATCGGCTTCTGTAAGCCGGTGACGTTGAATCATGGTACCCATGGCTCCATCAATCACCAGTATTTTACGCATTAATATTTCTCTGATATCCATAGCATTCATTAATGGATGAACCAATTCACTTACCAACTTCCATTACTAATTACGCAGAGAATGCAGGGATGAGCAACATTTCTAAACGTTTATTAGTTCGAGAGTTCCCAAGTGGGAATAGCGACAGGCTGAACAATAAACAAATCCACCTGAATGGTACTGCAAAGTTACTATGCAGAAGGCGTTTTACAAAATAAAGCGTGGAAAGCCCTATTGGTACTGACAATTAACCGAGATGGTTACTTTTTCGGTTACGTCTGGGGCATTTACCCCAAAATCTTTAATTTGAATGGGGAAGTTGGCTTTGGCAAGCGGTTTGCCTTTGGCAATTACAATCGTACCACTGGCAGACACTTTTTGCGTAACCCCATGTAGGGTGAGATTGCCGGTAACCTGTATCGGATAACTGCCATCTTTGGCAAAATTTACCGATTTGATATTGGTAACGTTTCCTGTAAAGTCGGCCCGCGGAAACTGGGTGCTTTGCAGGTATTGGGTATTGAAGTGATCTTGCATTTCTGCCATCTTGAATTTAAATCCCTTAATCAGCAGACTAAAAGTTAGGGTTCCGTTATCCAGTAAACGACTACTTACCTCGTTGTTGATTGCCTTCACATCCTCGTCGGAAGGAGACTGGAAAATAATTTGTCCATTTCGAGTGCCAAAGGTTTTTTGTGCTTCCACCTGCCCTATCGATAATAAGGAGAGCGATAGGAATACAATTAGGGATACTATTTTCATCATGTTATTTTATTTAATCAGAACCCCCTCATTAATAACTACGTTGGCATCGGGAATATAACCGGTACAGATTCCTTTAAAAGTAATGGAATCTCCGGCTTTTAGATTTCCGGGATCGGTTTTAAAAGTACAGTTAATCATCACCAGCGGGTCATTGGTTGAAAAGTTTACCACTTTCTGCCCTTCCTGATTGGTGCTTACGTCGGCTACGGTTCCGGTAAGTTCAATTGCCTTGTCGAGATATTGACTATTTGCCGAAGCTTCATTGGTTCGAAAGGAATCATACAACTGCTGGGCACTTAGCGCAATTCCCATTTCTTTTGCTACATCCCGGTGGGGTTTATTGAATATCCAGTATAACATGAGTAAGCCGGCAATTAGTCCAATACCTACAGCCAACAATAACACTTTCATCCATTTTTTCATGCGGTAATATTTACAGGCGCAAAATTATTCAAACATTAGGTATTGAGAGCAGAAAAATTGTTAAACATCGCAACTAAATTAAAATGCAAGTAAGTTTTCGCTATTCATTTTTCATTAGCACTTCTAATAATCCCTCAATGTATTCGGGTGTGCCGCTTGAATCGCCTTACTTTACATATTGCTGAATGGGTAAACGGTGGGCTATACTTCTTGCAAGCGTCATTTCATCTGCAAATTCAAGTTCGCCGCCAAAAGAAATACCACGGGCAATGGTAGTAACTTTACAGTTGAGGTGGGCGATTTTTTTCTGAATATAATAGATAGTGGTGTCTCCCTGAATATTGGGATTTAGAGCAAAAACCAATTCTTCTACTGCTCCCTCTTCTATTCGCTTAATTAAACCGGGAATGGTAAGTTGTTCCGGACCAATGCCATCCAGGGGAGAGATGATACCTCCCAGCACGTGATAAGTGCCATTCATCTGCTGTGTGTTTTCGATACTGATTACATCCCGGATAGTTTCTACCACACAAATCATTTGTTGGTTGCGTGTTGTGTTGGTGCAAATGGCACAATGCTCTCCGTCGCTCACATTAAAACAACGACTGCAGAACTTAATTTCTTTACGCATGCGAGCAACGGTTTCCGCAAAATTGGCTACTACCGGCTCTTCCTGTTTCAACAGGTGCAATACCAGTCGCAGGGCGGTTTTGCGGCCAATTCCCGGAAGGCGGGAGAACTCGGCTACGGCATTTTCCAGCAAAATGGAAGGAAGCGGCATAGGTTACAGTTTCGGTTGCGGGGTAAAGGTACAATTATATCATAAGGCACCTACAGTTCTACGATTACTTCATTATCCCAGTTGGCTTTTATTGATAATTCCTTTGAAATCAGGTATACCACTTCTGGTAATTTTTTGTTGCCCGGATATTGCCCGGGATCCCAGATACCATTTCCATTGGTGTCGTATAAAATGCGCATTTCAAAGTTGCCCGGGTAGAAAAGGGGTTTCCTCCATTCCGTTGAACTGAGGGGGAATGATCCAATCAGTTTATCACTTTGATACAAAAGCAGAACCGGCTTTTTGCTCAGATCGAGGTTGGCAAATCTTAGTCGAACGCTTGCATAATCTTCTTCCTTTTTGGTACCGAATTTCAAAGTGTCTCCTTTTAATATAGTAGCTCCGGATGAATCGGTGATGGCATCTTTGGCAATGATTAGCCGGTACATCTGATTTTCTTTAACTGGATAACTGAGGGAAATAATTTTTCCTGCAGTATCAGTACTTATTACCACACCCTTTAGCGGTTTAAACAGGGTGTCGCATAGGGTAATACCCGAAGTGTCTAGCCGACTGATTTTTTTTTGAAATCGGAGTTGTAAGGGTTGTAATAAGTCTTGTCGGCCGCTTTCGAGATTGGTGGTATATCGGAGTCGTTTGTCGTCTTTAGCACCAGCGGCTCCCGGTTTAGCAGCTGCAATGCTAAGTGGCTTTACCACCGGCTCCAGTGCTTTGTAGGCATAAAGCGTATCTCTTTTGGCATTGCCCGGTATTATAGGGTAAGGCAGAAATGCAAAGGACTGGGTGCTGTCGTCGTATTTTTTAGAAAAGGTACTTTTTACCACAAAAACCTGAAAGGTATCCCGCGGCAAAAACCGAAAAGTGAATTCTCCCTTCCCATTGAGTTTGGTATAATAAGGGGGCTTTAATTTGAAGATAGCCGTATCCGTTAAGTTTTTATGCAGCACAACGAAAAGTGTTGAATCTATTTTTCCGTTTTCTGCTAATAGTACTTTGCCACGATAACTTAAACTGTCGAGTTTTTTTCCGGTAGAAAAGGTATAGGTAAAATCCCGGGCGATATTGCTTTCATTTACATCCCGAATAGATTCTCCGAATTGGAAGGTATAAGTAGTGTTATCCCGGAGTGTATCTTTAATTTTTATGGTTACATTTCTCAGTTTGTAGTCTACCAGCGGCGCAATATCCATGGATGGGTTTACTATCAGGTTTTGTGGAACATCCTGGGCGCTTACATATTCATCGAAGGTGAGTGTAATGAGTGTAGGCTTCACATTTACCGACGAGTCTTTGGGGTTTGCCAGCATCAGCCTAGGTGGTAGGCTATCTCGTAACCCACCCCCTGGAGGTATTATATTGGCGCAAGACCCCATCATTAGCCAGGTGGCCAGCAGGGGCAATAAGCCTAAAAAAAGTCCACCGCTTATGGCAGAAAAAATTTTCTTCATGTGGGGCAAAGGTAACCCTAAATATATTTATCAGTTGTTTATCCGGCACGTAAAAATTCGGGTTTATTTACTGCGCTTTCAGAAACCTTTTTTTACATGAACTTATTGGCCCAATGGGTGTTATAAGTATATATAAATACCCAATGTCTAAAACCTATACACTTAACACCGTTCTTTCAATACCCGTATCACTCGATGATGCCTGGGAGTTTTTTAGTCGCCCCGATAACCTGCAAACCATTACGCCACAGCACCTGGGTTTTCAGATTCGTTCTAAACACCATGGATCGTTCATGTATCCCGGACAAATCATTGAGTATACCGTAAAGCCTGTATTGGGTATCCCCTTGTATTGGATGACGGAGATTACGCATGTTGCCGACAAAAAATATTTTGTGGATGAACAGCGCTTTGGCCCTTATAGCTTATGGCATCATCAGCACCACTTTAAAGCAATAGAGGGGGGTGTTGAGATGACGGATATTGTGCATTATAAATTGCCCCTTTGGCTCTTGGGCGACATAGCCCACAGCTTATTTGTTCGGTCGCAATTGGAACATATTTTTCAATACCGCACACAACAAGTAGAAGCCCTTTTTGGGAAGTGGGAACACCGATGATACCCTCGTTCTGCTATTTCAGTTCCGTAAGCGGACTTACATTATTTCCCCGGTCGATGGTAACAACGAAAGTCCGGCTACCCTGGGTTTCGGGGTACTGACTGAGTTGTAGCAAAATTTGTTTTTGTAAGGGGAATACTTTGATAAGCTGCGCATTAATGAACTTTGCCTCTTTTGCAAGTGGAGCAACTAATAATGCCAATCCCCGTATATTTTCATTGCCGGCATAGGTAATCTGGTATTCGCCAACGCCCTTCTTTTCAATTTTGGGTTGGTCTGGACTACTATCATCAATCCATGGCATAGGGGGAACTAGTGCGGGGTAGTGATAGTAATTATTTTTCAGGCTGTCGCTCCAGCCATTTGGGTTTGTTTCGAATGATTTACTGCTAAAGAATACACTGCCCTGTGTGGTTGGATAGCCCCGGAGCTCTCTGATTTGTGCCGGCAACTCATTCGGGTTTTTCCAGGCAGGATTGCTGCCGGCGCGGTAAAAACCATGACCGATATATACATTCTTTCCATAACTGTAATCGTTCCACCACTTCAGCAACGTAGAATAGTCGGCGGCTGGATGTCCCCGCTCCCAATACAATTGGGGAACCACATAATCTATCCAGCCTTTTTGCAGCCATAAAAGTATATCTGCATACAAATCGTCGTAATTGGTTTGCCCGGCAGTAGTATTACTTCCCATGGGATCTTTCGATTGGTTGCGCCAAACACCGAAAGGACTGATGCCAAATTTTACCAGGGGATTTACTTCCCGGATCGCGTCGTGCAGGTTTACAATGATACTGTCGCAGTTGCTTCTTCTCCAGGCGTCTTTTGAAAGGCCATTACTAAATTGTTGGTAGGTTTTTTCGTCGGGAAATTCTTTTCCCGCAATACGGTAAGGATAAAAATAGTCATCCATATGAATGGCATCCAGGTCGTACCGGCTTACCAAATCTTTCACAACGGCAACAGTATGTTTTCTTACTTCGGGAAGTCCGGGGTTGAAATATTTTTTATCTCCATACACCAAAAACCATTCGGGGTGGGTTTTTGTGGGATGATTGGGTGCGACGGATGATTTTACTACATTAAATACTGCCCGATAAGGGTTTAGCCAGGCATGAAACTCCATCCCCCTTTTATGGGTTTCCGTAATCATAAACGTGAGTGGATCGTAATAAGGATCTGGCGCTAAACCCTGCATGCCGGTAAGGTATTCGCTCCAGGGCTCGAGTTTTGATGGATAGAGCGCATCACCCGCTGGCCTGATTTGCATCAAAATAGCATTCATGCCATTTCTTTGGTGCATGTTGAGCAGTTCAATAAAACTAGCTTTCTGCTCTTCTACTGAAAGTTTTTTACTCTTTGGCCAGTCTATATTTTCAACACTGGCCACCCAAACACCCCTGAATTCGTAGTTAGGGTTGGAATATTGGGCTTTTGCAGAAAAGGTAAAGATCGCTATCAGAAATGGGATAGCGCTGCGGAGAAAATGGGAGATACATTTCATAGAAAACAAAGGTACCAAATTTGCACAAAGCTTATTGCTCCCAAACCTTTAAACCTTCGCTGCAATTAGAACAGATATCAATATTTTTTCGGCCGTTTGTGAGCTGATTCCTGAAATCCCGATAAGCATCACTTTGCCAGATTTCCCGAAATGATTGGGTTTGCAGATTACCCAAACGATGGGTAGCATCTTTATCAAAACAACAGGGTACTACCAGTCCATCCCAGGTAATTACATTGGCATGCCAGAGTTTCCAGCATTGATTGCGTAAGCCACTTTTTACCTGCCGTTTGCCTGCTGCATCCTGCTTGTAGCGGCTATATTTATCGATGGTGGGTATCAGCTGATGTGGATCATTTTCATAATCATAAACCTGCGCGGTTTTAAACCGAACCTGATCTACGCCTATTTCCTTCCCGATTTTGCGGATATCATCCAGCTGATGCTCATTGGGCTTAACAACCAGAAACTGGAAAAAAATAAAGGGGGTTTGGCTTTTTAGTTTCTTTTTCCAGTAAACTATCCGTTGGGTGCCCTCCAGTACTTTGTTCAGTTGCCCCCCTACCCGGTATTGTTCATATACATCTTGGGTGGTACCGTCAATGGAAATAATCAGCCTATCCAGACCACTTTCTACGGTTTCCCTTGCTTTTTCGTCGGTTAGGTAGTGCGCATTGGTAGAAGTAGCGGTATAAATGCCTTTTTGATGGGCAAATTGTACCATTTTTAAAAAATCCGGATTCAGGTAGGGTTCTCCCTGAAAATAGAATATCAGGTAAAGCAAATCCTTATGCAAATCGTTGATGGTGCGGCTGAAAAAATCGTTGTTCAGCATTCCGGTAGGTCGGGTAAAAGCCCGCAATCCGCTGGGGCATTCCGGGCAGCGCAAATTACAGGAGGTGGTGGGCTCAAAGGAAACAGAAATGGGCATGCCCCACTGAATCGGCTTTCCGGTAAGCCGGGTTAACTGGAAGGAGCCATACACCCGGGCAGCATTCCAAAGTTTTCGAAAAGTGAGTTTAGACAATAGATTTACGCTATCCATCCAATTAACATACAACATCCCGTAAAAATACTATTATCAACCGAAAACCCCGATTTCTGTTTAGGAATGGTCATTTGGAAATTCCCTAACAACAGGCATCCACACTAGAAACGAGTATATTTTTTTGGTACATTTTTAGTATTTAAAAAGAAGCGACAAAAAATGCATAAATTGTGTATATGACCGTACATCCCGATAATTCAACCTGTCAGAACTGCAACCAGCGGTTTAACTCGATTTTTTGTAAGGCGAATGAAGACCATATTAATCAGATAAACGATCAAAAAATTTGCAATGTGTATAAAAAAGGGCAAACCCTCTTTAATGAAGGTTCTCATCCCTTTGGAGTGTTTTGTGTGAGTGATGGAAAAGTTAAAATGTCGCATTTGGGGGATGATGGGAAAGAGCAAATCATTCGTTTGGTAAAAGCAGGAGATATCCTCGGTTACCGAGCCCTGTTAAGTGGCGAAAGATACAGCGCCAGTGCAGAGGCTTTGGAAGACACGCAAGTTTGTTTTATTCCCCGCGATTTATTTGTGAAAATTCTGAAGCTGGATAGCAACCTGGCTTTTGACATGATGAAATTGCTGAGTGATGAGTTGCATCGGGCAGAAGTAAAACTTACCCACCTTGCCCAAAAGCCCATTCGGGAGCGACTGGCAGAAACCTTGTTGTTTATCAAAGAAACCTATGGCTACGAACCCGACGGCGTAACGCTGAATGTGCGATTATCCCGAGAAGATATTGCCAATCTCGTGGGAACCGCTACCGAGTCGGCAATCCGCTTACTGAGTGAGTTTAAAAAAGACGGAATGATTGATCTGGAAGGGAAAAAGATAAAAATCATGCAAGCCAAAGAGCTGTTGCGAACAGCGAATATTCAAGATTAAGACCAGCACTGGCTTAAATTACTACCCATTTTTTACGAGGCATTCCTGTAAAAGTGACAAAAGTCATTTATTTATATGAATGTTATCATTTACTTGCCCGCTGATGTAAAATAATTTTACATCCAAATTCTAGGGCATGGAATCCAGCATTTGGAACATACAATTGGGGGATCAGATTCCGGCATCTTCACTCTGTAAAAAAATAGAGGTGGAATGCCAGCCCGAATTGCTTGCCCTTTGCAGTCGGGTTGAAAATTATTTTACACAACATACGGTTAATGAAATAGACGATCAGCATGTTGAGCTGGTGTTTATGTTATTCGGTAAAATGGTTGATGAGCTTACCCATCTTTTTTTAAAAGAGAAAGTGCTTATCTACCCGGGTATTCAGGCAAAAGGCTTGCAGTTTGAGTTACAGCCGGCCGTTATTCAGCAAATTCAGCATACCCAGGAAAAAATTACTGCTTTACTCAACCGGCTAAGGCAATTATTAAACAATTTTCAAATGAAGCCTACCTGGAGTACTGAATGGAAAAATTGCGTCCAAGATTTTTTTCATTTAGAAACCAAAATTCATCAGTGGATATATATAGAACAAAATATGCTGTATCCGCTTTTTGTAAATGTTACCAACGTTAATTGATGTAAGAATGCGAAAAGCCCAACTGGCCGAACATATAGTTACCTGTTATCATTGCGGGGAACAAGTGGGTGTTGAAGATTTGGTATTTGCCGATAAGCACTTTTGTTGCAGCGGATGCAAAATGGTGTATGAGATTCTGGAAAATGCCGGCCTTTGTGAATACTATACTTTAGACAATTCACCGGGAACCCAGCTTAGAAAAGTGCGGGCAGATCAATTTGCTTTTTTAGATGATCCCAAAGCACAACAGGGAGTTATCCGTTTTCGGGATGCCACACAAACCCATGTAGAACTATACCTGCCACAGATTCATTGCAGCAGTTGTTTGTGGCTGCTCGAAAATTTGCATCAATTGAATCCGGCGGTAGTAAGTTGCAGGGTTCATTTCGAAAAAAAACAGGTATCAATTATATTTAAGCAGGCAAATTTTTCTCTGCGATCCCTTGCTGAATTGCTTACCAGCATTGGCTATGAGCCCTATTTTAGTTTACAAGATTTACAAATTAAAAAGGCACCGCTCAATCGAACAAAATTATTTAAATTGGGGGTGGCGGGGTTTTGCTTTTCGAATAGTATGCTCATGAGTTTCCCCGAATATTTTGGGATAGATGCACAGGAGCAGGCATTGCAACAGCTATTCCGGTATGCTAATCTGTTACTCAGTTTACCCGTATTCTTTTATAGCGCAACGGAGTTTTATCAAAGTGCCTGGGCTGGATTGCGTAACCGATATCTGAATATCGATGCCCCCATTGTACTGGCAATCTGGGTAACATTTGGAAGAAGTTTATACAAAGTATTGAGCAGTACCGGGGGCGGGTATTTTGATTCGATGAGCGGCATCGTGTTTTTTATGCTGCTGGGAAGAGTGTTGCAAGATAAAACCTATCAGCAACTAAATTTCGACAGAGACTATACTGCGTATTTTCCTATGTCGGTTTCGGTAGTGAAGAAGTCCGGTGTTTCAACTATCACCTTGCCGGATGTAAAATTAAATGACACTTTATTAATTCATCACGGCGATTTGATACCGACCGACGGGATACTCACAAGGGGGAAGGCCTTGATTGATTATAGTTTTGTTACCGGAGAAAGTATTCCGGTAGAAAAAGACATGGGAGAGATTATTTACGCAGGCGGCAAACAATTGGGCAGCAATATCGAACTGCTGGTAATTCGTGAAGTATCGCATAGTTATTTAACCCAGCTTTGGAACCGGCGCGAAGAAAAAACATCGGCTAAAGAAAATCACTCGTTTGTAAACGCCCTCAGTCGCTATTTCACTTGGGGGGTTTTAATAATAGCGCTCTTAGCCGGAAGCTACTGGCTGATGAAAGATGCCTCCCGTACCCTGAATGCAATAACATCCGTACTAATCATTGCCTGCCCCTGTGCACTATTGCTGAGCAATACTTTTACTAATGGGAATATGTTACGGCGCTTGGGGCGCAATCAATTTTACCTGCGGAATGCACAAACACTCGAAAATCTGGCCAATGCCGATTATATCCTGTTCGATAAAACCGGCACACTCTCTACCGGACAGTTTAACGAAGTGTCTTTTCAGGGCCAACCCCTTACCTACCAGCAGCGGAAAAGTCTGGCCTGTTTGGCAGCCCAATCTACTCACCCGCTGAGTAAAGCAATTCTTCAATGGACGGGAATACAAGAGCGGTTGCCGGTATTGGCATTTAATGAGATACCCGGAAAGGGAATAGAGGGATTGGTTGGGGATGACTTACTGATGCTGGGATCAGCCAGATTTGTGCTGGGAGAATCCCAGGCTCCGGGATCTTTTGCCGAAGTGTATTTTTCGTGGGATCAGCAACTGATGGGCAAGTTTACGTTCAGCGCCGAATACCGCGAAGGCTTGTCTGGGCTAATTGCAACCATTAAGAATCGATTTCAGATTGCTGTAGTTAGTGGCGATCAAGCAGCCGATAAATGGATGTTGCAACAGCTTTTTGGAAAAGAAGTAAAACTATTATTCGATCAGCTGCCCAATGATAAGCTGGAAGTAGTAAACGAATTACAACAAAAGGGCCATCGCGTAATAATGGTTGGCGACGGGTTGAATGATGCCGGAGCACTAATGCAGGCAGATGTTGGAATAGCTGTTTCAAACGATAACAATCGCTTTACCCCAGCCAGCGACTGTATTTTGTCTGCAAATGCCCTTACCAGGCTTCCTCAGTTTCTGCAGGTTGCCCGGGCAAACAAGCAAATTGTGCTCACAGCTTTTATTGTATCCATTCTATATAATATTATCGGTTTGTTTTTTGCAGTACAAGGAATTTTAAACCCAATGATTGCTGCCATCTTAATGCCTTGCAGTAGCATCAGCATTCTGATTATTGCATTTGGCCTTAGCAACTGGTATTGTAATCGCCTGGGACTAAAATAAATTTTTGAAAAATGATTTTTGTCATAAATCACCTCATGCGAGGGTTTTAGTTTTGACTAATATTCAAAAGATATGAACGTAATCATTATTCTGCTAGTTATTAGTTTATCTATCGCCTCCCTTTTTCTATTGGCTTTTATCTGGAATGTAAAAAATGGGCAGTATGAGGATGAAATTTCTCCCGCAATCCGCATCTTATTCGACGATCGAAAGCCCTCCTCTTTACATACACAAGAAAAAGATGACGGGGCGGCTACTGGTGCTAAAAGTATTGTTAAACCATAATATAATCATTCAATTCCTATGCAAGTAGAAACTTTTTATTATGACAATCGAATTGTAAAAAACTTTGCCTTTGCTACTCTGTTGTGGGGAGTAGTAGGCATGTTGGTGGGGTTATTAGCTGCCGTGCAGATGTACTTGCCGGCAGCTAATTTTGGTCTACCCTTTACAACTTTTGGAAGGGTTCGGCCGCTCCATACCAATGCAGTTATTTTTGCTTTTGTTGGAAATGGAATTTTCATGGGCGTATATTATTCTCTCCAGCGGCTATGTAAAACGCCCATGTTCAGCAAAGCACTTAGTGCCATTCATTTTTGGGGTTGGCAATTAATTATTGTTTCTGCAGCTATTACTTTATTGGCCGGATATACAACCGGAAAAGAGTATGCCGAACTCGAATGGCCAATTGATATTGCCATCACTTTGGTTTGGGTAGTATTTGGTATCAACATGTTTGGTACCATTTTACAGCGCAGAGAAAAGCATCTGTATGTGGCCATTTGGTTTTTTATTGCTACTTGGGTAACCGTTGCCATGTTGCATATCGTGAACTCCTTTGAAATGCCAGTTAGTTTATTTAAAAGCTATAGTTGGTATGCGGGTGTGCAGGATGCTTTGGTGCAATGGTGGTATGGACATAATGCAGTGGCCTTCTTTTTAACCACTCCCTATTTAGGCATCATGTATTATTTTTTGCCTAAGGCTGCCAATCGGCCAGTATATAGTTACCGGCTTTCTATTATCCACTTTTGGGCGTTAATATTTATTTATATCTGGGCGGGCCCGCACCACTTATTATATACGGCACTACCCGACTGGGCTCAAAGCTTAGGGGTAGTATTCAGCATCATGTTAATTGCGCCTTCTTGGGGAGGCATGTTAAATGGCTTGTTTACGCTGCGGGGCGCATGGGATAAGGTTCGTGAAGAGCCCGTGTTAAAATTTATGGTGGTTGCCATCACTTGTTATGGCATGGCTACTTTTGAAGGTCCGCTACTGAGCTTGAAATCTGTAAATGCTATTTCACACTTTTCCGACTGGACCATCGCCCACGTGCATGTGGGCGCCTTGGGTTGGAATGGATTTCTCACATTCGGTATTCTTTACTGGCTAATTCCTCGAATTTATCAAACCCCCTTGTATTCAAAAAAATTAGCCGGCACTCATTTTTGGATTGGAACCATTGGAATTGTTTTATATACCATTCCTATGTATTGGGCTGGATTTACGCAGGCCATGATGTGGAAACAATTTACGCCCGAAGGTACTTTGGCTTTTCAGTTTTTAGAAACCGTAACCCATATTATCCCGCTCTATATCGTTAGAAGTATTGGTGGATTGTTGTACCTGATTGGCGTATTTGTTATGGTATTTAATATAGTAAAAACAGTGCGGGCTGGAAGTTTGCTCGCTCAGGAAGAGGCGCAGGCTGCTCCGCTTTTAGAGGATACCCCGGTGCACGGAAAAGAATATTGGCACAAATGGATTGAAAGACGTCCACTACAGATGCTGGTTTTCAGTTTTATCTTGGTGGCTATTGGGGGTTTGCTCGAATTAATTCCCACTTTCTTAATCAAAAGTAATATTCCCACCATCAGCTCAGTAAAGCCCTACACGCCGCTGGAGCTTCAGGGAAGAGATTTGTATATATCTAATGGCTGTTATGTTTGTCACTCTCAAATGATACGCCCATTTCGCGACGAAGTTGCTCGCTATGGTGAATATAGTAAGGCAGGCGAGTTTGTATATGATCATCCATTCCAATGGGGCAGCAAAAGAACAGGTCCCGATCTGGCGCGAATTGGCAATAAATACCCCAACAGTTGGCACTACAATCACATGCTGGAACCGCAAAGTATGAGTCCCGGTAGTATAATGCCTTCTTATGCTTGGATGTTAGACGATCCGATAGATACCGCCTCTACTCCTGCCAAAATCAGGGCGATGCAAAGGTTGGGGGTTCCTTATCCGGAAGGGTATGATCAGGTAGCCAATGCCGATTTAATGAAACAGGCAGAATCTATCCGAACCAAATTGGCAGCAGACAAAATTAAAACGCCGGCTAACCGTGAAATCATTGCCATGATTGCCTATTTGCAAAGAATGGGAACGGATATCAAAGGAATGCCCGAAGCAACCACTCAGCAATAAAATCAATAATCAAGTAAATACTACTTATGAAATTCGTGCATTATTTAGAAAAAATATCCGGAATAGATGTGTATGGTATTACGTCCTTTTTCATTTTTTTCACCTTGTTTTTAGTGATGTTGTGGTGGGCGCTGAAAGCAGATGACCGCCTGATAGAGGAAGTAAAAAATATTCCGTTGAATCATTAATCTACTATTCGAAAAAAAATCAGTATGAAACCCTTCAGCCTGCAATTGCATAAAAAACTAAGTATTGCTACTATTCTGTTCCTGTTACTTTTTATTCAGCAACCCGCTTGGGCAGCGGGGCCTCCTGTTCCCTCGGAAATGAGTAATCCCATTGCCCAGTTATTGGTGGGCATCATAGTCGCTTTATTGTTAATCATTATGTTATTGGCATATGTTGTGTTAGGCGCCGCAGAACTATATCTGGAGCGTTACCAGGAAACCAAAAAAGCAGCCAAATTGTTATTGCTTACTGGTATGATACTAGGCGCGGCCCCTCTTTATGCAGAGCAGACTGCCGGAAGTTCAGAAGCAGTAGTTAAGCTATCCGATACCTCCCTGTATACACTCATCGCAGTTATTCTTGTTGAATTTGGCACTATATTTTATCTGCTGATAAACCTTCGGGCGCTACTCTCGAAAGAAAAAGCAATAGCCCCTTCTGCAAAACCATCTTTTAGTTTTTCGGCGTGGTGGGAAAAATTCAATCGCTTTAAGCCGGTTCAAGAAGAATCGAATATCGATTTGGGGCATGATTATGATGGAATACGGGAACTCGATAATCGACTTCCGCCTTGGTGGTTATATGGTTTTTATGCCTGTATCTTTTTCGCGGTTATTTATCTGTACCGTTTTCATGTAGCGCATACAGCACCATTAAGTGGCGAAGAGTATCAATTGGCAGTAACTGAGGCGGCTGCCGACAAAGAAGCGTATCTAGCAAAAGCTGCCAACAAAGTAGATGAAAAAACAGTGGTGTACCAAACTTCGCCTGATTATTTAGCGGGTGGGCAGAAAATATTTTCTACTACTTGCACGCCTTGCCATCTCGCAGATGGGGGTGGAAGTGTGGGTCCTAATCTTACAGATGACTACTGGATTCATGGAAACACCATTCAGGATATTTTTAAAACAATCAAGTATGGATATCCGGAAAAGGGAATGAAAAGCTGGCAGGAAGATTATACCCCAGCTCAAATTGCTCAGTTAGCAAGTTTTGTTAAATCATTGCACGGCACCCATCCTGCCAAGCCAAAAGAACCCCAGGGAATTCTGGTAGTAGAAGCCGGAAAATCAACCGCCGATAGCACTCATCCGGCTCCTTCTGCAGACAGTTTGGTAGGTAAGCCGGTTACACAATAATTCTTTGAGGGAGGGAGTAAACTAATATGAGCCAAATTATTCATCACAACGAACCGGTAACCGAAAATTTTAGAGACAGAATTGCCACGGTTAACGAAAAGGGGAAGCGAAACTGGATATATGCCTATCAGCCTTCCGGAAAATTTTATCGGCTCAGAACGGTATTAAGTATTGGGTACTTCCTTGTTTTTTTTGGACTGCCCTTTGTTCAGATAAATGGAAGGCCCCTGTTTCAGTTTAATATTCCAGCGGCAAAGTTTATTTTATTTGGAAAAATTTTCTGGCCACAGGATTTTTTCATCTTCGGGATTACCATGATTACGTTTGTATTTTTTATTATCCTGTTTACTGCCGCTTTTGGTAGATTGTTTTGCGGTTGGGCCTGTCCGCAAACCAATTTTATGGAGATG
This sequence comes from Bacteroidota bacterium, assembly GCA_026391195.1. Taxonomy (GTDB): domain Bacteria; phylum Bacteroidota; class Bacteroidia; order Chitinophagales; family Chitinophagaceae; genus Sediminibacterium. Next base: position 47,937 of record JAPLEI010000073.1, read on the forward strand.
ATGTTCCGTAAAGTAGAGTTCTGGATTTTGGGAGATGCTCCTGCACAGCGACAATTGGCAGCTGCTCCATGGACCACCCAAAAAGTTGTTAAAGTTGCTGCCAAGCATTTGGCATTTTTTGCACTTGCTTTTATTATTGCCAACTTTTTTCTGTCGTATATTATTGGCATGAAGGAGCTGGAAAAAATTATTACCGAGCCGATTGATCAGCATGTGGGCGGCTTTTTTGCCCTTTGCTTATTCAGCGGCGTGTTTTATGTAGTGTATGCCTATTTTAGAGAGCAGGCCTGCACGGTGGTTTGCCCCTATGGCAGATTGCAGAGCGTTTTGTTAGATAAGAACTCGATGATTGTGGCTTATGATTACAAACGGGGGGAGCCAAGAGGGCATCATCACAAAGGCGAGGAAGCCACAGAACTAGGCGATTGTATAGATTGCCATCAATGTGTAAAGGTTTGCCCTACTGGTATTGATATCCGGAATGGGGTACAAATGGAATGTGTAGGTTGCACTGCCTGCATCGATGCCTGCGACCATATTATGCTGAAGCTGAATAAGCCTACCGGGTTAATTCGCTATGCATCCGAAAATGCCATTGCCGAAGGAAATCCGCTAAGGTATACTACCCGCATGAAGTTGTATACGGCACTTTGTTGCTTGCTGTTATTGATTTTGAGCTTCCTATTGTTTACCCGAAAAGATATTGATGTTACCATTATCAGAACAGCCGGTATGTTATATCAGGAAAGAGGTGCTGATAGCATCACCAATTTGTACACTGTAAAATTGATTAATAAAACTACCAGCGAAGAGAAAGTGCACATCCGCCTCGAAAATCAGCCTGGTCGAATTCAGATGATTGGAAAGGAAGAGATTACCATTCCAGTAGAGGGGCTATCGACTGCTTCCTTTTTTGTGGTTTTACCGATTGCTGAAATTAAAAATCGAAAAACACCTATCCATTTACAAATCTCGCAGGCGGGAAAAGTAATTATAGAAAAAACAACTAATTTTTTAGGTCCGCTTGGGGAGGAACATTCAGAAAAATAATACTTACTAATATGAACTGGGGACGATCATTGATACTGGTGTTTGTTGTGTTCGCTGCCTTTATGGGCTATCTGGTTTACCGAGCCTCGGGAACGCATTTTGATCTTGTGTCGAAAGAGTATTATAAAGATGAACTCCGGTACCAAGATAAAATCGATGGATTTCGGAATGCCGCCGCGATGGATGCCGTTCAATTGAGGGTGGATAGTGCTGGCATCCTTCAAATCCGGTTTCCCGAACAAATGAAGGGGAAGCCCGTTCAGGGATTGCTTTGGTTATATTGTAAAACGGATGCTGGAAAAGATGTACATATCCCATTAGCGGAGGATACTACCGGCCTGCGCGTTTTTAATGTATCGGGTAGGCCTTCTGGCAAGTACCTGGCGAAACTACATTGGGAAGTACTGAGCGTTCCCTACGAATTTGAACAAGAAATTATTATACGCTAATGCTCCCTTTATCGTTTTTTGCCGGTGCACTCTTTTTAGGTGCCATTAGTAGCTTTCATTGTGTTGGGATGTGTGGCCCGTTGGTGCTCAGCTTGCCAGTTGCCCAGCTGCCCGCTAAACAGCGTTTCGCCGGATTGTGGTTGTATCATGGCGGAAGGGTAGGTACGTATGCATTGATTGGTTTTCTGCTGGGTTTGGTGGGTCGGCAAATTTCGCTGGCGGGATGGCAACAAGGTTTTTCAATCGTGCTGGGCATATTGTTGGTATTGTATTTTATGTTTACCCGTATTTCCAAGCCCCTAATAGTTCCACCATTATTTCGGCCGTTGCAAAAGAATGTGCAGGCATTCATTTCCCGGTTTATTCAGCAGCCCACTTTACCGGCTATGTGGAGTATGGGTATGGCGAATGGATTACTTCCCTGCGGAATGGTATATGTAGCAGCTACCGGAGCCATCGCTTCCGGCTCTATCTCGGGGGGAATGTTGTTTATGATTTGCTTTGGATTGGCCACTATCCCCGCCCTCTATTTTCTTTCTTTATTGGGCACTTTATTTAATGCTGCCCTTAGGCAAAATATGCGCCGCGTTTTGGCATTTGGAACACTTCTTGTAGGAATATTGCTGATTATCAGGGGATTGAATATGAACATTCCCTACATTAGTCCTTACCTGATTTCCGGCACTTCTGGAACGGCCATTGATTGCAGCCGCTGATTTAACAAATAATTGCAGTGAAATTCTGCATTAATCCGTACATTAAATTGTAAATTGCTTAAGCAACAATAAAGGTATATTTAGTATCTATTGAATTAGTAAGCACAAAAAGGCAATAACTTTTTTCTCATAAGCAGTTAGTTTTGGTTGCGGTCCCGATTTTCATCGGGACCAATTTTTTTCTTACCCATTGCATATTTATTTCCGAGCCACCAGCCCAAGAGGCATCCACCTATATCCGCCAATATATCACCGAATTCGAAGGCGCGATTTATCACATAATATTTTTGAACATATTCCATGGCAATGCCATATCCGGCGCCTACAATTGCTACGGAAACCAACCACTTCAGCCGTAAGCTTCGCGAAATGGGGGAGTATAACAGAGGCCAGTAAAAAAGACAGCAAAAAATCGCAAATAAAAGAACATGAACCAGCTTGTCTATTTGCAGATTATCCATCCACGGGTAGGCGGGTACTTGGGAGCCGGGCAAGGTGAGTAGCCAAAAACTAATTGCCCACCATAGTAATGCAGGGATAAAACTAATCCATTGAAGGGGAAAGGGAGATCTGGAATTAGCCGCCATATTAACCTACTAACGCAGCATAGGCAGCGCTGTCCATCAAGCCCTCAACCGAGGCAGCATCTGCCACGGAAATCTTTATCATCCAACCGTCTCCGTAAGGATCAGAATTTACCAATTCGGGTTGTTTTTCGAGCAGCGGATTGATGCTCAGGATGGTACCGGCAACTGGCAGGAACAAGTCACTAACAGTTTTTACGGCTTCTACTGTACCAAACACTTCGTCGGCAGCCAATGATTTCCCCACGGTTGAAATATCAACATACACGATATCTCCCAATTGGTGCTGGGCAAAATCGGTAATGCCAACAAAGGCTTCTGATCCACTAATGCGGACCCACTCGTGTTCTTTGGTATAACGGAGTTCGGCAGGAAAATTCATACAAATGATTTATAGATTGCAAATATTGGTTAAAAATCGATGCTACGTACTTTTTTACTACTAAAAATCCTGTGCTTCAAAATATAATAATACATGATCACGAATAAAATTCTCCTGTTCGGGAAGCGAAAAAACCGGTAAGTCTTTCACCTGGGTGAAATGGGGCCAACCCTCTTCATCTTTGCCATCCATCCGGTAATAGCCGCTACTCTGTAAAATTCGGCACATAGCCACATGCATGAGGTCTTGTTTTTGTTCTTTGCTGATATTTTGGGTGATATATCCCGTTTCCTGAAGGCCAATTAAAAATAAAATACCCTCTAAATCGGGCTTTTTGCCAAATCTTTCCACCAATTTAGCTTCCAGGTTCCACCACCTTTGCTGAATATCATCTTGCATAAATGCCATAGAACGCAAAGGTAATCCGCCCTTCTTCAAACTGCAAAAGTTATCTTTGCCAAAAATTGCTTTATTTATGTTACAGGTGAGTGTTCTGAGAAATGATCCACAATGGGCGAAAGAGCGGTTAATATTAAAGGGATTTTCTCAACCCGAATTGGTAGATACCATTATCTCGCTGGATGATCAGCGCAAGAAAACACAAAATGAATTTGACCATAATCAATCGCAGGTAAATCTGGCTTCTAAACAAATAGGGGGGCTGATGGCGAAAGGGCAAACACAGGAAGCCGAGGCCCTTAAAGCCACGGTAGCCCAGCTGAAAACCACCCTCGATCCCCTGAAGGAAAGCATGCAACAGATAGAGAAGCAGTTGCACGATACCCTTGTGTTGCTTCCCAATTTGCCCGGAGCATTAGTTCCCGCGGGCAAATCTGCCGAAGATAACGAGGTAGTGAGAGAAGGAGGCCTGCGCAAAGAGCTCCCCGCCAATGCCCAGCCCCATTGGGATCTGATTAACCAATACCGGCTAGTTGATTTTGAAACCGGCGCCAAAATTACCGGCAGGGGCTTCCCACTGTATATTGGAAAAGGCGCTAAACTTCAAAGAAGTCTGGTGCAATATTTTCTCGATTATAATACTGCCGCTGGATATACCGAATACCTGCCCCCTTTTATGGTAAATGAAGCCAGTGCTTTTGCAACCGGCCAATTACCCGATAAGGAAGGACAGATGTATTTTATGGAGGCCGATCAGTTTTATTTAATTCCTACCGCGGAAGTACCGGTTACCAATATTTACAGAGATACCATTGTAAAAGAAGAGGAGTTACCCATTAAGATGACTGCCTACTCACCCTGCTTTCGCAGAGAGGCAGGAAGTTTTGGCAAAGATGTGCGGGGGCTCAACCGGGTGCATCAGTTTGAAAAAGTAGAAATTATTCAGATTGTAGCGCCCTCTCTAAGTTATCAGGTGTTGGATGAGATGGTAGCGCATGTAGAAAAGTTGATACAATCTTTAGAGCTTCCCTATCGAATACTACGCTTATGCGGCGGTGATATGGGATTTGCCAGTGCGCTTACCTACGATTTTGAAGTGTTTAGTGCCGCACAGGAACGTTGGCTGGAAGTTAGCAGCGTAAGTAACTTCGAAAGCTTTCAAACCAATCGCATGAAATGCCGCTATAAAGATGCGCAGGGCAAAATGCAGTTTACCCATTCGCTGAATGGGAGTTCTTTAGCGCTGCCCCGCATCCTCGCTTGTTTGTTAGAGAATCACCAAACGGAAGCTGGCATCGAAATACCGAAAGTTTTGCAGCCTTATTTTGGCCAGGAAATAATCACTCTCCCTTAATTAAATTGAAGGATATGCTTTCTAAATGGTTGCGCAAACTCGGATATCTGTTGCTTGCAGTTTTTGTTTTTCTGAATATAATGA
>JAPLEI010000025.1 GCA_026391195.1 Bacteroidota bacterium
GAGTCAAAAAGATATGGTTCCTTTTCAGGGAGCAGATAGCCGCGAATTTTGGCAGCGTGCCGAAGATAGAAATGGCCATACTGCGCAATTATATGCAGCCCTGGGTATGACGCAATATGCAGCTATGGAGGCATTTGTTCGCTGGCATTATTAGCGAGTACACCCCCGAATATTGTATTTTTGCGGTTTAATTGGCTATTTATTGGAACCATTACAACCTATACCTGGTATTTATCAACGCTGGACAAACGCACTTGCTTCGCCTGTTTTTCGTAAGCAGGCAATTATTTATTTGCTGATTTTTATTGCAATACTCATTGCTTTTCCTCATTTTTTCTCATTCATCGAATCCAGACAAGGGTGGCAACTTTCTGATCCGTTATTAGGGATGATTCCGGCTAAAGACCTGTCTATCTTCATATTTTCTACCCTTTGGTTGATGTCGCTTTTCTTGATTGTAAGAATGATACAGCATCCCTCGCTGGCATTACTTGCAATTGTTGCGATTGATTTGATTTTTTTAACCCGGATGGTTACTATTATTCTTTTCCCCCTAGAACCTCCACCTGGGTTGATTGCATTAGAAGATCCTATTAGCAATTTTTTTTACGGCAAAGCGCATGGATTTATCACCCGCGATTTATTTTTCTCGGGGCATACTTCTTCCATGATTATGATTGGGTTATTGCTTCCCGGAAAATGGGAAAAGAGGCTGGCTTTTGCTGCTGCTATTGCGGTAGGATGCCTGGTAATGGTTCAGCATATCCATTACAGTATTGATGTGCTGGGGGCCTGGGTGTTTACCTGGTTTTTATATCGATTGGCAAAAGCCCTGGTAGTAACTTCTCAAAATGCCTCCCCTAATTGAACATAAAAGCCTCGGTTGGTTCCCTGTCCTATTCCATAGTCGAGCCGCAGGCTTAATTTTTCTTGTTTGCTGAGCACAAATCTTAGTCCCCCGCCCGCAGAATATTTGATGTTATCTATAGCATAAGTTCTCCATTGGCTGGCAACGGAACCTAGTCCGCCAAAAACCACTGCCTGCAAAAATTTATAAACAGGAAAACGGTATTCACCCTGAAAAAACATTTGTTGTTTGTCTCGATATCTTCCTTCGTAATATCCCCTCATTTTAGCGGCCCCACCAAAGGCTGCGAGGCTTCTGAGGGGTATTTCAGCACCATTGGTAGAGAAGGACAATAACTGCAGGGCTAAAGTACTTTTATCACCCAGTTTCAGGTAGGTTCGAATATCAGCCACCCAATTATTATAATTAAAATCAGACCCCCAGGATCTATCGAAATGGTTCCAGAAAACTTGCATGTAAAGCCCTTTATCTGGTGCAAATGCGTTGTTTCTAGAATCGTAAGAAAGGCTGGTACCAATGCCGCTGATAAAGTAGCCGTTCATGCCCGGAAGGGCCGACTGATCTAATAATCCGCCCTGCACATAGTTGATGTCCCAAACTTTTTGCGCCTCATATACAATTCCTGCAAAGAAATTGGTAGCCAGTTTACGTTTGAGGTGAAGATACAGATAGGCTTGGCGAAAGGAATAAGATTCCTCTTTATTGTCTAAGGTATTGTTTCCCAATCCCCAGAACTTATCGGGAAAGTAGCTGGTAGAGAGTTGTTCTTCCAGAATATACTGCTCCCGGTTAAAATATTGGGTACCATTTAGGGCAAATAATACTTGTTTGCGGGTTGAGTACATGCCCACCACTTCTATATTTGAACTGCGGGAAACGGTATCTAATTTGTTGACAGGGAATATTTTGGCTCCTACTGCCCCAAAATTCCAACCCGTTTCCAGCGAACGGGTAATGATGGGAAACACGAATGTTTTGCCCCTTTTTTCAGCCCGAGGTTGTGCAAAAGCTACCCAAGGGAACAATACCCAACCCAACATCCAGAACCTATTTGTAAGCCTCATTTTGGGTTTTTTATTGATAATCAATGCACTATGTTTATCATTTTATGGTGTAAACCTGCAAAAACCATCAAATAATTCCATAATTTTGTTATCCGTTACCAAGAGGTAACGAAAATATAACAAAAGGCAGCACCAAACGTTATAGGTACGTATGAAAAAATGGGAAAGTCAATTTAAATTGGGTGATGTGCTTACCGCTGAGCAACTGGATTTTTTCCGGGAGCATGGGATTATACTGTTTCGTAATTTTCTGAGTCCAGAGCAGGTTCACTTGTATATCAGTGAAGTAAGCCGAATTGAGCAAATGTGGCTCGATGAAAAGCGAGAAAAGGTAAATGGAATTCCGCTTAAATTTGGTAAAGACGATGAGGGGAAAATGACCATTCAGCGCCTCTGTTTCACCTCCTTATACAGTGATCCTTTACACCAGTTAATTCAGCATCCTAAATTACAGTCCTTATTACCTTTTCTGGGTGCTTTTGAAGGTAGAATAGGGGAAGAGGAAAAAGATGGATTGGTGGTGAACAATTATATCAATACCCCCAATAGTACCTTTACCCAAATGGGATGGCATACCGATGCCCCGCGGGATTTGTTTATGGGTCAGCGCATCATGCCGATGCTGAATGTGGGTATTCATTTAGACACTTGTGCTTTTGAGAATGGTGGCTTGCGGGTAATTCCCGGAACACAGCGTCAGAATATGCTCAAGTTACTTTTTGGAAAAAAATATTTTATCGATAATTCGGATGATCGGCGCGAAGTTGGCTTCGATATTCAGGCAGGTGATTTGTCTGTGCATGATGGCCGCTTATGGCATCGGGTGAAGCAGTCTCCCCTATTCGGAGAAGCAAGTCGCAGAAGGGTAATGTATGTTCCCTTAGTTACCGGCAAGTATGCACCCAAAGATGAAAATAGTAAAACGCCTTTCTACCATCGTTTTACAGCGAAAGTGCATCATTAATACAACTTATTTTATGGCCAACGATTTGTTGGCCTTTTTTTATTGATCTCTATATGAAATATGCATTAATTACCGGAGCCAGCAAAGGTATTGGCAAGTCAATCGCGCTTGAATTGGCGCAAAAAGGAATTCCCGTGTTATTAGTTGCCCGCAATGAGGCATTACTCGGCGAATTGCGCAATCAAATAACCGATCAATATAAAGTAGATGCACAGATATTGGCTATTGATTTATCTCAAGCTGGTGCTTCCGTGCGGGTATTCGATTGGGTAACCCAAAATGGGTATGTAGTGCATATGTTGATTAATAATGCAGGGTACGGACATAGCGGACAATTTATAGATTATTCAGTAGATGAGTATGCTGGAATGATGCAGGTAAATATGCAGGTGCCGGTAGAGCTTACGCGCTCTTTTCTTCCCTCCTTTTTGCAATTGCCTAGGGCTTACATTTTAAATATCGCCAGCTCAGCAGCTTATCAGGCGGTTCCAGGATTAACGGTATATGCTGCCACCAAATCGTTTATTGTACAGTTCAGCCGGGGCCTTGCCTATGAGCTTAGAAAATCACCGGTTTCGGTAACGGTGGTGAGTCCGGGTGGCACTGCTACCGACTTTGCCAATCGGGCTAAGGTGGGCAACAAGGCGGTTAAAGCGGGTGAGCGATTGAATATGACTCCCGAGCAAGTGGCTAAACAAGCCGTTGATGCCATGCTAAAGGGAAAAACGGAACAGATCACTGGGTTCGTTAATCAATTAGGGGCCGCATTGGCCTGGCTAATGCCCCGTAAGTTATCCGAATCGGTAGCTGCCGATCTATATGAAGTGAAGTAAGCCTCTCTTCTCCCCTCTTTTTGAAATTAATGGATTTGGTTGTATATTTGCACCCCCATTCTTATTACGAATCGGGTATCGGCTGCGTAGCTCAATTGAATAGAGCATCTGACTACGGATCAGAAGGTTTTAGGTTTGAATCCTAACGCGGTCACTTGAATATCAAGGGGTTACAGCAATGTAGCCCCTTTTTTGTTTTCTTATTTGCATACAATTTGCATACAATATTTATAGTTTTTGGAAATAAATGGAAAAGGATTCCACTTTTTCTTCCATCATCCTGAGCTTTTGATATTCCCTATACAGGAAGTTTTTTATCTGTTTGATCATTGCCGTGTCCCATCAAGCCCCCTAAATCTATTTATGCCGGATATAACAGTTTGTTTACCCATAATACATATATAGCATTAACCATCTGCAGGTATCACTATCTTCCAAAATTTTAATGCCTAAGGCATTGTTTAATGGTCCCCCCTCCTATTTCCAATTCTATTACTATCCCCCCCTCTCTATTAGCTTATAACGAATTTGGTTATTGGGTTCTATCCCCAGCATAATTGATTTCGTGTACATAAGACAATGGGTTACTCCCTCTCAAAACCCCACCCAGGTTTCGAGCCCCCGACACATCCTCCTAGGCAAGAATGTGGGGAAGCTCATTATTATTCACCAATCTAAAACCATAAACAATGGTAACAGTAACAAACTGCCTCGAAAGGCAAAAGAAAGATGGTACAACATTCACCGTATTGGAAATTTCTGGTGGTGTTCAGCTCATCCAGTCACAAACAACGCAGCGGTATTATGCCACGCTACGAAAATGCAACATTCCTTTCACTGGAACTATGGAAACAGCCAAGCTGATGATAGGTCAGCAAATTGAAGGGGAAATTGTTAGGGTGATTTGTGATCCTTATGATTTCACCAATCCTAAAACAGGAGAAGTGATTAGTCTGCAACACTCTTGGGCCTATCAGCCAAAGGAAGCATCAGAGGTTATTGGACATACCAAAATGAACCAATTTCATTTGATGATGTAATTGCCACTCATTCCTCCCGATTCTGAAAATAAATAAGCACCAAGGATCAGCCCATCCTCACAAGTGAAATCAATCCTCCTGAATCCGTTTGTTAGCTTTTTTTAATTTTCTACTTGTGGAGGATGATTGGTAACGGGGGGCTGGTAGCAATACTGGCTCCCCTATTTTTTTTATCCCTAATAAAGCATATATGAAACTTCAAACAGCTCAGCGGAAGCGGGCAAAAATCAAACTGGCTCTCCAGGGACCAAGTGGTTCTGGAAAGACTTATTCTTCGCTATTAATAGCCAATGGCTTATGCCCTAATTGGTCTAAAATAGTAATTATTGACACAGAAAATGGTAGTGCAGATTTATATGCGCATTTGGGCGCATACAATGTTTTGTCTATTCCAGCACCCTTCACCCCTGAGAAATATATTCAGGCAATAGAGCTATGCGAAAAAGAAGGAATGGAAGTGATCATTATTGATTCTGTTACCCATGAATGGGAAAACCTGATAGACTTTCATTCCAGTCTACAAGGAAACAGCTTTACCAATTGGGGCAAGATTACTCCCAGGCATAATGCTTTTGTTCAAAAGCTCCTGCAATCCCAAGCACACATCATTGCCACCATTAGAACCAAGCAGGACTATGTGCTAAATGATAAAAACGGCAAAATGGTTCCTGAGAAGGTAGGACTAAAATCTGTGCAACGTGATGGTTTGGAATATGAGTTCACACTTGTATTTGATTTAGACATGCGTAACAATGCAACAGCCAGTAAAGACAGAACAGGACTGTTCTATGGTAAGCCAGAAATTAAACTAGGGGTAAAGACGGGTGTCACCATAAAAAACTGGTGTGAGCGTATTGAGGAAGAGGAATCCATTGATATTTCTGAAAGAATAAATGACTGCCGCAGCATTCAGGAACTCCTTGATTTGTACAAGCAATATCCTCAATATCGAGAAGCTAGAAAGGCTGAATTTGAACAGCATAAGCGGAAGCTCATTTTACAGCAGGAAACTTCCTCTGTTATAACCAATAAAACTTTCAATCCAAATGGAACAAATCATTAATCAATTAGACTCCATGGAACAAAAGCCCATGGTATTACAGTCTGCTAAATTGGAGCAATCTAATGGCAAAGCATTTATTGAAGCCAACACCATAGATGTTCCTTATTATGAAGTGAAGAATGACCATATTATTCCAGTGTTTGTAAGGGATAATGAGCCCCTAATTAGCCATGCAGAATTTGTTCAAGCAGCATCAGAAATTGCATCTGATGTATTCCATGGAGAACGTATTTTAAAGCCCTCTGTTAGGCTATCACATCCCATCAAAGGCAGAATACCAGATGCGAAGGATAAGCCCGCTCATTTGCTTCTAGATAGGGAAAAAACCATCTATTACGAGCGCATGATGTTCGTGATAGAAATCCCCTCTATACAGGATGAAATCGATGGAAACCGTTTATCCCTAACAATTGGTGGTGTAAAAGCTTACAACCTAGACAATCTTTACAGTAGGGCTAAGAGTGACCAGCACTTCAAAGTGTTTGTTGGTTTCAAGAACCGTGTTTGCACCAACCTCTGCGTATTCACAGATGGCTTTCTAGGAGAACTGAAAGTGAAATCTCTAGACCAGTTGAAGGCTTCAATACAAATGTTGATTGCTGGGTATAATCAGGAACAGCATCTATACCAGATGAAGCAGTTTGCTGATCATGCCATCACTGAGCAGCAGTTTGCCCACCTGATAGGCAGATGCAGAATGTACCACCATATGCCGCCGGAGTATAAAAAAGATATTCCGTCTTTGCTGTTTGGTGATCAACAGATTAACACCGTAGTGAGGGACTTTTACAAGGACAGTAGTTTTTCCCGTGATGCTTTTGGGAATATAAATCTTTGGAAGTTATACAACCTGCTCACTGGTGCTAATAAAAGCAGTTATATAGACAGTTTCCTGGAAAGAGGAGTAAATGCCTTTGATTTGGTAACAGATCTAAACCACTGCGTAGAACACAAACGACAAAGCTGGTACTTGAACTAGACACAGATCCCCATGTAACAGTGGGGATTTTTTTTTATTCCTAAAATCATCAATCATGAAAAAAATGTTCAATAACGTGGCGGAGATTGAAGTGGTTTATAAACCCGCCATATCAGACAAGCCTATTATTTCCAGCTCCTTGGATGCCTACAATGTATTAGTCAAATTCTTTCCCAGTGAAACATTGTGCCTGCAGGAAAGATTTGTGGCTATGTACCTAAACCGCTCTAACAGGGTAATTGGCGTATATCCCATGTCTGTGGGTGGAATTACAGGTACGGTGGTAGATATTAGGCTACTGCTATCTGTAGCACTTAAAACGGCTGCTACGGGTATAATATTAGCCCACAATCACCCATCAGGGAATCTAAAGCCCTCAGAGGCAGATAAAGAGCTCACGAACAAGATAAAAAAAGCTAGTGAGTATATGGATATCAAGCTGTTAGATCACCTGATAATTGTTCCAGAAGGCAAATATTTGAGTTTTACAGAAGATGGCCTTTTATGAATTTAGAGGATTTGTAAAAGAGGGTATCTGGATGGTCAACAACGAAGGATAATAGAATTTCATCATGATATTGAAGAAAATGAATAAAAAAACAGGAAAACCCCCTATTTTATTTAAAAAAAATTCTTTAGTTCATGTTTTAAAACTAAAAACTCTTAAAAAATTGAAAATCTTAGCATTGAACAAATGGAACAAATTACTGGAGGTACCTGCACAGCCAACGGGATAATGAATTGCATGGAAGATGCTTACAAAAATCATGGATGGGTGTCATTGTACCTTGGTATCCAATCACTTTTCCTTCCGCAAACCGGAGTTGCGATAGCCGCAGCTTGTGCTGATCATTTGGGTTGTTTCAACCAAGTTGGTGTGGGTCGAGGCATGATTTAGTTCCACAACTAAGCTATGTAGGATGTTTCCAATATGTTGGTCTTCGACAGACACTACAAGCATTTTCTCGTAACCTTTTAAAACTTTTATTATGAAACTCTTAATATTTTATTTAAAAATTCTTCTTCCTTTACCACTAATAATTGTAGCTAAAGAAATTAGTCCATTATTTTTTTTCCTTTTCTTATTTCTGTATATTTTTTTATATAGACCTGAAGTAGAAAGTCAGAAATTGATAAAAAGTGACATAATTCAGAAAAAAGAAAAATGGAAATTCTTTTTTATTCCATTTTTTTCTATAAAATATTTTGAGGAACTTTTTTTTATTAAATAATTATTCAGCTTATTTAGTTTTAGACTGTCCTAATGATAAAGAATCGAATTACATGCATTTGATAGACGAGCGAGTTATTGCCGCAGCTGATTCGGGTATCCGAAATCAAGCACCCGATTTAACCTGGGTATATTTAGAATACACAGACGATATGGGTCATCGATATGGAGATAGCCCTAAGATGACGGATGCAGTAGAAAAATTGGATAAGCAATTGGGTAAACTGTATGATGCCATTCAGTACCGAGAAGCAAAGTATAAGGAAAAGTGGTTATTGATTATTACAACCGATCATGGAAGAGATGAAAAGAATGGAAAAAATCATGGAGGGCAATCTCCCCGACAACGTTCAACCTGGATTGTATCCAATAAAAAATTAAATAACTATGCACACCTAGATTATCCTGCAATTGTAGACATCATGCCTACCTTTGGTAATTTCATGGGAATGAATTTACCAAACGAAGTAACAAGGGAAATAGATGGTATTTCCTTAATCGGAAAGGTTTCCGTGGCACAGCCAGAAATTAATGTGTTTCAGCAAAAGCTAGATCTACGTTGGCAATCCTTAGATACTTCGGGTACCGTAAAAATTTGTATAAGTACTAAAAATGAATTCAAAACTGGAGCGCAGGATCAATATATATTTTTACAAGAAGTACCTATTCAGAAGAATAGAGCTATTATTGATATTAGTCAATATCCTTCTGATTTTTATAAGATAGTGATGGAGGGGAAATATAACACTATTAATAGATGGTTTGTAAAGAATGCCAAATAAATTTGCAGTCTTTGAACGTATAAATAAGAAAATACAGGTATCCAATCTTTCAAACAAGTTTCGAGAATGCATAAAAAAATCCCCCGAAAACGGGGGATTTTTTTAAAAGTATAGGGTATAGAATTAGTTATCTACACATAATTTATTCAATTGTAATTCAGCGGCAGAAATTGGCCAGATATAATTTTGTGCCGAGAATGGAATAGCAGAAATATTTCTTTTTGCAGGTATTGGAAGTCCTAATCTTAATAAATCCGGAGCCAGTAACCTTCACCCAGAAACTCAATTCTTCTTTCCGTTAAAATGGCATCCATTAAATCGGCTACCGTTGCAAAACTGGCAGTTGTAAAAGTTACACCAGCATCTGAACGGTTTCTTACTGTTACATGAAAATCAACCCTTTATAAAAATCGAATATAAATATTGAGTTATTGTAATGTGAATCAGATTTCAATCTAAACTAGGCTATATTAAAAAAACCCCGTAATCGGGGTTTTTTTAACTAGGTAACTTTTATTTTTTGGGGTTGGTGGTGGGTGCCGACCCTGCTGCTGCCGGATTATAGGCCAATTCATTGTCTGGAACATCCCAATAATCCAAATAGCCATATACAATAGTTGCATTGGTATTTACTTGTCCGGTAAAGGTAATTACCGTACAACCCGTTCTTTTGCTTCCGGGTTCTGTGATTCCCCAGCGTCTTGCATCATAAAAAGCTAATCCCTGAAATGCGAGGGCTATTCTTCTTTCTCTTCTGAGTTGCTCATAGGCATCTGTCTGAGATAAAGAAGTAGACATTGCCGCTAAGCCAGCGCCCTGATAATTTCTTACGGCATCAATAAGTGGAGCTGCTGCTGCAACCTGGCCTGTTTGAATTAATGCTTCCGCTCTCATGAGGTTATTTTCTTCAAAGGTGGATGATAATGAAATTTCATTTGCCCCGGCTGATTGATTTGAATATACAATTACACCTGGTAAGGCGTTACCGCCATTTTTCAATGTAAATCGGGTATTGAATGCATTACCCCGATCTGTATTAAACAAGCCAACACTTGCCAGTGTGATTACATTATTGTCTCTTCTTTTGTCGCCCGGTAAAAATTCCTGCACCCAACGTTCACTCAATTTATAAGTATTGGTTGAACCAGTTGCAGCATTTTGTGAAGTTTTATCTGCAACGGTATTCTCTAAAAAGCTTCCCAATGCATTGGTACGGCCAGTAAAAATTAAATCTGCCTGCTGAACACCATTGGAGGTTAGCGTGAGAATATTATTCCATTGTGCAGCAGTAATGGAGGCAACAGGTGTATTTACCAGAATATTTCTGGCTTTTAGTGTGTTGATAGTGCGCGTCCACATGGCTTGCGTAAGTATCCCCCCTCTTCCGATTTGTACATAGCCAGGAATAAGTTTTCCTACGGTAGCCGAAAAATCTGCAGTGGCGGTAGCAGCTGCTAAGGCAGTAGCCGCTTTATCTAAATTGGCGTTTGCTTCCTGAATAATGGCTTCCTTAGTTACATAATTTCCATTAGTGGCGGCATCGGCTGTTTTGGCATTTTGAATAATACCAGCATAATACATAGAGCCAATGCTGCTATAGGCATATCCCTTCCACCAATAGGCCCAAGCTTGCAGGGTTGCTTTTTTGGTAGCCGCACCGGTTCCTGTAAAAGCTACTTTGTCTACTAATGAAAGTACTCCATTGGCGGCAGTAATCATATTGTACATATACGCCCACTGATAAAAAGTAGTATTACTACCCCCTTGTGCATTTTGATTGGCATATCTAACCAATTCATACTGTGTTTTTGGATTGTTGGGATTGATGATATCCGTTCCGTTGTCTAAGGTTACTTTATTAGGACAACCAATCTGGTTCATGAATGCATTGGCAGCTTCTGCGCCAACGATATCACCCATTAACTCCTGAAAGCCCATCGAGCCAGCCCAGTATCTACCGTAAACGCCATCGTTGTATTTTAAATCCCAGAAGCCATTGCGGTATATAGAACCTTGTGCCAGTGAAATTAAACCAGCCTCATTTTCTGCAGTTGAAGGGGTAGGCTGATTTACATTGGAAATATCCAATTGTTTTTTACAGCCTATCGAAGCGATAAGTGTAAAAAGAACCAGACTATAAATTATTTTCTTTTTCATAATGTTCATTTTTGTGTTTTCAAGATTAGAAGCCAATATTTAATCCCACACTAAATGTTCGGGTATTGGGGATAGTATTATGATCAAGTCCTCTGTCGAAAGAAGAATTGGTTGTACTTGAACTCACTTCCGGATCCATACCAGTGTATTTGGTAAAGGTGAGTGCATTTCTGCCAGACAAGATCAAGTCTAAGCTCTGAACCGCTTTCCATCTATATAGTTTCAATAAGTTGAAAGAGAAGGAAATGTTACGCAATCTCCAGAATGAGCCATCTTCCATAAAGTAATTCTTAGTTCCATTGGCAGCACCACCGGCATACATACTTCTATAAAAAGCGGTATAGGCATGCGACTCACCGTTAATGGTTAAGTATTGACCATAATCACTATGGATTCCATCTCTGTACATCCACTGTTTGGTTTGGTTATACAATTGATTTCCGTAAATCCAATCCCACTGCATGTTGATGGTTAAAAAGTTTTTAATCCTGAAATTATTGATAAAGCTCATATTAAATTTAGGATTGGGGTCTCCTAATGGATACTGACCAGGTAAAGCAACCGCTTGTTTGGTAGTTTTGTTAACTACCCAGCCTGTACTGGTTACTTCATGATTTGCTTGATCAGCAGCACTTAAGAAAACTTTTCCAGTTTGGGGATTGATTTCATCCAATTGTTTCATCATCTTAAATCCAAAAATCTGTCCGATTCTTAAACCTTGCGCTAAAGTAATACCCACACTACCTGCAGATGAAGTTAAAATAACTGGGGGACCATTTACATAAGAGATTTCAGAATTTTGTCTGCTATAGTTGGTAGTGAAATCCCAACTCAGGTTTTTGTTATTTAAAACAGTCAGATTTAAAGAAGCCTGAATTCCATTAGACGTTAATCCAAAAGCATTATCCAATCTTCCTCCTACTCCTGTAGAAGCGGCAGCATCTACTGAATAGATAGCGTTATCGGTACTTCTTTTCCAATAAGTGAATGCGATATTGGCATTTTGGAAGAATTGACCTTTCGATAATTTGATGCCGATATCAGTTCCGATTTCTAATTCTTTTGATAATTCAACCGACAAATCCGGATTTGGGTTGGTGATGTTATATCTGAAAACGTTGTTTGGTCCAAGCGTTGCGGTTGGCAATGTTGCGAATCGCTGGAAAGCGC
>JAPLEI010000134.1:0-5795 GCA_026391195.1 Bacteroidota bacterium
AGTACAATATATTGGCGGGTTATTTAAAGGAACATTGAGTATCATTCCTATTCCACAACCCAGTCAGTTAAAGATATTTACACAGGCGGTTTACCGGAATACCCCCTATAATAAAACCAAGGAAACCCAGGCATCTGGAGAAGCAGGCAATCCGATTCCCATGAAACTGGGCAACCCATCTCCTATTCAATATGTATTTTACATTGTAAAAGAAAACCGAACCTACGATCAAGTTTTAGGAGATATGCCCGAAGGAAATGGTGATACCAACCTTTGCCTTTTTGGCGAAAAAGTTACCCCGAACCTACATGCCCTAGCCCGAGAATTTGTGTTACTAGACAATTTTTATGTAGATGGCGAAGTAAGTGCCGACGGACATAATTGGAGCTTTGGTGCCTACGCAAACGACTACTTAGAAAAAACTTGGGTAACCAGTTATGGTGGAAGAGGGGGAGATTACGATGCAGAAGGGAACCGAGCCATTGCCAACAATAAAAAAGGATTTATCTGGGATTATTGTAAACGCGCAGGGATAAGTTATCGAACTTATGGCGAATTTGCCGATGATTACAAACCCAATATACCAGTTCTAAAAGATCATTTCTGCCCTTATTTTACCAGTTGGGATCAAAGCGTTCGGGATACAACCCGGGTAGGACAATGGAAAAGAGATTTCGATTCACTATTGGCGATAAATGCTGTACCTAGACTAAGTACCCTAAGAATTATAAATGATCATACAGAAGGACTGAGCAAAGGTCGCCCAACCCCTTTTGCGCATGTGGCCGATAATGATTTAGCAATTGGCATGTTTGTAGAATACCTGAGTAAAAGTAAAATATGGAATCAATGCGCCATTTTTATTTTAGAGGATGATGCCCAAGATGGGCCCGACCATGTGGATGCGCACAGAAGTACCGCGTATGTTGCCGGTGGATTGGTAAAAAGACATTTTATCGATCATACTATGTACACC
Source organism: Bacteroidota bacterium (assembly GCA_026391195.1). GTDB lineage: Bacteria > Bacteroidota > Bacteroidia > Chitinophagales > Chitinophagaceae > Sediminibacterium. Next base: position 977 of record JAPLEI010000134.1, read on the forward strand.
ACTTCTTCTATGTTAAGAACAATAGAAATGATACTTGGATTAGAACCGATGAGCCAATACGATGCTGCAGCAGAACCTATGTGGCGATGTTTTACTTCAACAGCCAATGCAACCCCCTTTATTCAGAAACCCTTGCAGGTAAATATCAACGAAAAAAATTCGATAGAAAATGTTTGGCAACAAATGAGTGAGCGATTCGATTTTTCTAAAGAAGATCGAATACCCGACCGCCTATTTACCGAGGTAATTTGGAAAGCTGTGAAGGGAGCATCTGCTTCTGTACCAGCTCCTAGAAGAGCCGCATTCTTCACCCCCTTTGAAAAGGAAGAGAAAGAGGATAATAAGTAAGGATCAATGCACCATTTGATGGGTAGAAATTCGGTAAATGAATACCCTTGATAATTTAATCATGGTCCACTCTTTGGGATCATCAATGTAAAGCGGATTGATTGAATTAAGCTGATTAACTAGTGATTTGGATAATTTTTCCCATCCACTTTCATCTGAAACTGTACTAACATTCTGGTAAGTTGCTTCTAAAATATTTGCAAGTTCTTTCTCAGAATGCGCACTTCGCAACTGATGTATAAGCGAGTCTTCGGAGATCACCACAGAAGAGTTCATAAAACTAATTTTGGGCAATTTAGCGGATTGTATTCCATTCCAATATTAAGTTTTTGCGGAATCTATTCCAAATTTTTTTATTGTGCATTATTTGTTAGTTTAGATAGCATTTATGATGGATATATATCTTACATTTAATATAATAGATAGGTATATATTATTGCATCATAATTATTAATATTTAAATAATCAAATGTGATGCGAATAACACTTTTTATTTTTTGCCTTTTCTTTTTTTCAGGAATTAACGCACAAAAAAGTTCTCCTTACCCCTTTCAGGAGATGAAATTTCGTTTTGTGGGTCCCGATGGAAACCGAGCCATCGCCGTAGCGGGAGAAGCAGGCAACCCGATGGTATCTTATGTGGGTGCCGCATCGGGAGGTATTTTTAAAACTACTGATGGCGGCTTTCACTGGAAACCGATATTTGATGAAATGGACAATTCCGCCATAGGTGCTTTAGCGGTTTCCCTTTCGAATCCCCGTCATGTTTGGGCCGGCACTGGTGAAACCTTTATTATTCGGCCCGCACATCCAAATGGTAATGGTGTATATAAATCCACCGACGGCGGTACTACTTGGCAAAATATGGGTTTGAAAGAAACCATCCGCATAAGTAGAGTAATCATTCATCCAACAGACACAAACACCGTTTATGTTGCCGCACTGGGCAGTACCCATGCACCACAATCAGAAAAAGGTGTATATAAAACATCCGATGGTGGTAAAACCTGGAATAAAATTTTATTTATTGATGCCTTTACCGGTTGTAGTGATTTATCCATCAACCCAAAACAACCCGATCAACTGGTGGCAGCGATGTGGCAGGTTTCCATGACTACCGGTTTATTGAATAGTGGCGGACCCGGAAGTGGATTCTACCGAACCCTGGATGGCGGAAAAACCTGGCAACCGATGCGCAATGGTTTGCCGGGTGGAAAAGATCATCCCACTGGAAAAACTTCCATCGATTATGCAGCTTCCAATCCCAGCACCCTGTATGCATTGGCAGAAGATACCATTCCTGCATTGTACAAATCAACCGATGGGGGGGATAGCTGGAAAATTTTACTGCAAAAAAATTCCCTGGCACAACGTGGACCGTATTATACCCGGGTGCGGGTTTCGTCGCAGGATGAAAATAAATTATACACCATCAGTGTTACCATTATGGAATCGAAAGATGGTGGCAAAACATTTAATGGAAACGGATCTTTTGAACCCGGAGGTGACAATCATGATATCTGGTTCGACCCTTCTAATGCGCAGCGAATTATGGTGGCCCATGATGGGTGTATGAACATGAGCTTGAATGGAGGTAAAACCTGGAAAAATATCAACCTGCCCATTGCACAAATGTATCATGTGTCGGCAGACAATGCCATTCCCTATCATATTATGGGAAATCGGCAAGATGGCTATTCCTATCACACAGCTGCTATCAGTCGCCAAGGCAGTATACCCATCGGAAGTTGGAAATCTGTGGGTGGTTGTGAGAGTGGCTTTGCCCAGGCAGATCCATTTAATCCTAATATTATCTGGTCGGGATGTTATGATGGCGGATTAGACGTTACTGATTTAACTACGGGCTTATCCCACGATGTGCGTGTTTGGCCCGTTACCGGTTACGGATGGGCGCCTGCGGATGTTCCTTATCGCTGGCACTGGAATTTTCCCATGACCCTCTCCCGCCATCAGCCGGGTGTTGTATATGTTGGCAGTCAGTTTGTGCATAAAACCAGCAATGCCGGTATGCAGTGGAATACCATCAGTAGCGACCTTACCACCAATAGCAAAAGCCGGCAGCAAAATTCGGGGGGTATTGCGAATGATAATCTGATGACGTTTGATGGCTCCACATTATATGCCATTGCGGAGTCGCCGGTAAAGAAAGGGGTATTATGGACGGGCAGTAATGACGGACAGATTTATGTTACCCAAAATGAAGGACAAAGCTGGACGCTGGTAAGTAAAAACATTCCTTCTCTGGCACCCTGGGGAACGGTGAGTAATATCTGTGCTTCCGAATTTGGGGAGGGTACTGCCTATGTAAGTATCCATTATCAAATGGAAGGAAATAATGATCCATTTATTTTTAAAACCTCCAACTATGGTAAAACCTGGCAATCCGTTACCGGCAACTTACCTCGCACGAATAGCGGGTTTGTACACTTTATAAAAGAAGATCCTGCGCAACCTGGACTGTTATTTGTGGGTACAGATAATGGATTGTATGTAAGTGGCAATGATGGAAAAGAATGGATTCAATTGAAACGTAATCTGCCCCCTGCACCCGTGTACCATATCGATATTCAACTGCAGTTTAGAGATTTGATTGTGGCAACCTATGGCAGGGGTATTTATATTTTAGATGATATAACGTCGATTCGAGAATGGAGTAAAGCAAAAAACAAATCAGCCGCACAATTATACCCTCTCAGAACTACTTATCGTTTTAATCAGCAGAATAAAAACCATGATGGCGGAGATGGTGTAAAGGGTGGACAGAATCCTGAAGACCAAGCAGTAGCGCAATATTTTTTACCCGATACACTTACTAAAGCTCCTAAGCTTTATCTAACCAATGAAAAAGCAGATACCATTGCAACACTAACAGGAACTAATCTGAAGGGCATTAATAGGGTATGGTTTTCGTTATCGCATGAATCTGTAAAAGCACCGGTATTTAAAACCATTCCGCGAGATAATCCCTTTGTAACGCTGGATGAAAAAGGCACCCGGCTACCCTATATCAATGATTTGGATATGGCACCGGGTTTAGAAGGACTTCGCCTACCCCCCGGAAAATATCAGTTGGTTTTGCAAGCAGATAACCTTCGCCTGCAACAACCCATTGTATTACTAAAAGATCCTGAATCAAAAGCTACTACTGCAGAAATTCAAGCGCAATATACTTGGGGACAAACACTTTTTTCGGCGATTCGGCGCACACATGCATTGATAGAAAAAATGGAAACAGAAAGAGCCGCCTTACTAAAAACCAATACACCCGCTTCCCTGAAAAGAGAAGATGCCATTTATCAGCTGGAAGCAAAATTGATAGATGTACATCAAACCGGCGCCCGCTGGGATAGTTTCCGCAATCCAAGTCAACTTTCCGAACACTTACTAGGATTATCCAAAGAGGCCCTTTTGATGAGTGCCGACTACCCCCCTACTGCACAACAGAAAAAAGTGTTGGAACAGTTACAACAACAATTGAAATCAATCGAAACCAGCTATCAAAAATATAATTACCATTAATTTTACCTATAATAACCAAGCACCCTACCATGCAACCCATAATTTCCCTACAATCGGTACACAAATCTTACGGAACCAAACAAGTGCTGAATGGCATTAACCTAACCATACAAGCCGGCTAGGTAATTGGGTATATTGGCCCGAACGGTGCAGGAAAAAGTACTACGGTTAAAATTTTATGTGGCTTGATTGATGATTATGAAGGAACGGTTGAAGTAGCGGGCATCAATTTGCGGGATGATTTGTTGGCTGTAAAAAGAAAAATCGGGTATGTGCCCGAATTGGCAGAACTCTATGATGTGCTCACCCCCCGAGAGTTTCTCACCTTGATGTCGGAACTCTACGAATTACCGGAAGCAACAGCACAGGAACGCATACTGAAAATGTTACAGGCATTGGGTTTGGAAGCGCAGATTGATCAGCGGATGGATACTTTTAGTAAGGGTATGAAACAGAAAGTATTAATCATTTCCGGAATCCTGCACAATCCGGATATTATCATTTTAGACGAGCCCCTCAGTGGATTAGATGCCAACAGCGTACTGATTATTAAAGACCTGATTTCTAAATTAGCTTCGGAAGGAAAAACAATTTTTTATTGCAGTCATATGATGGATGTGGTAGAAAAAGTTTCCGACCTGATTGTATTAATCCATCAGGGAACCGTAATTGCGCAGGGTACGATACAAGAGTTACAGGCACAATCGGGTAACAATAGCAGTCTGGAAAATATATTCGCCCAGCTTACTTCCAATGATACCATGGGGCATGCTGCTTCCGACTTAATTCAGGCCATACATCCTTAAAGAAAATCCTCTTGAAAAAGTTACTACTCAAATTGCTTTTATTGCCCAAGGGTTATTACACCAGAATGGGGGTAAATATTGCACAACTAAGAGCTATCCTCACGGCTAAATTGCTGATGGATGAT
>JAPLEI010000134.1:5839-10338 GCA_026391195.1 Bacteroidota bacterium
GAAAACCTTCGAAATATGCAGGAATTGGTCGCCTTTTTATTTCCGGGTTACTAGGTTTGGTATTGATTTTTCCCTTACTAACAAAAGCTGATGTTCTAGTTAAGATATTAATTGTCTATTCTTTTCTGATTATCATTCTTTCCATGATGCTAATATCAGAATTTACCACCGTATTACTGGATGGTAGAGATAATCAAATTATATTGCCAAAACCCGTAAATGACCGAACATTTCTGCTTTCCCGGATATTACATCTGATTATTTTTATTTTGGATTTGGCAATTCCCATATCGATTCCGGCCATGGTTACCCTATATTTTACCAATGGCATAATGGGTATGCTGGGTTTTATGGTTATCACGCCATTTGCGGTTTTCTTTACCGTATTCCTGGTGAATCTATTTTATCTTCTCATGTTAAAATATGTATCGGTTCAAAAGTTTAAAAACATCGTTACCTATTTCCAGATAATACTGGGAATCATAATTTATGGGGGTTTTCAAATCATCCCGCGATTGATGTCAAGTGAATCTTTCAAGTCGTATCATGTCCCTGAGCAAATTTCTAGTTTGGCCATCCCTTCGTATTGGTTTGCCGCTGCTTGGGAAATTTTTCATCAAGGAATATCAGGCGCTGGATTGGTTCGAATCTCTGCCACAATTATGGCATTCATAGTACCCATACTCTCCATCTGGGCTATGGTAGTATATTTCGGACCGTCATTTAACCGTAAACTAGCTGCCATTTCTACATCAGGCTCAGAATTGGATAATCAGATGCCGGTTCAACAGGCTGTATCTACAAGCTACCCAAGCAACACTAGTGCAAAAAAATATTACCAATGGCTGTCGGATAAATTTACCCGAAGAGGGGCCGAAAAAATGGGATTTGAATTTACCTGGCTGCTAACCGCAAGAAGTCGTGATTTTAAGTTGAAAACTTATCCCGGTATGGGTTATATTTTGGTGTATGCAGTTCTCATGATATTCTCCAGAAACAAAGTTGGCTTTTCCGAATTATCATCGTCTGAAAATGCGCAAAAATTAATACTGTTGTCTTCTGTGTATATAACTATGTTTTTTATGCTGGGTGCACTTACCAATAGTAAATCATCCGATAAATATAAAGCTGCCTGGATTTTTTATATTTCACCCATTCAGTTTCCCGGATCGATTATCACTGGAACGGTTAAATCGCTTTTACTAAAATTTTGTGCCCCTGTTTTTCTGCTTGTTTCTATTTTGGGCATTTGGTTATTAGGATGGATAGCGATTCCCAACCTATTACTTGCCATGGGCAATTTGGTGGGTATGACTTATCTCACTGCCTACGTTGCTATTAATGAAATACCCTTTTCTGTTCCGGAAAATGCTGCCGGAAGGGGTATGAACTTCATGAAAAACCTGCTAGTTGGTACACTTCCTATAGGAGTTGGATTTTTGCACTTTTATATTTTCTCTATGCTTCCTTTGGTTATTATTTGTTGCCTCCTAAGTTTTGCTGCCGTATGGCTATTACATGCTTCCCTGTATGAGCGATATTGGAAAAAGTTTAATCCGGCTTATGTTGAATCTGATGCGGGTATTTAAATTAATTTTCTAAACAATAGGTTTAGAAAAAATTTGCTCCATGTTTAAAAACCAGTAGATAATTTTCTATTACGAAAGTCATAGTATCCATTTCGTATACTTATTTTTCTACCCAAAAGCTTACTGAGGTGAATAACATAGGGGAATACTCACATACACCCTTGCTTTTGTTTATAAATTTCAGTAAAAGTTGTACACAATTTCTTCCCCTAACAAAGATTCTCTGCATTCATTTGATTGCATTCCTTACCGATAATAGCGTAATTTTGTACCCGGAATTGGTAAAACAAATTTTCCCAATTAACATCCTACCTAATAAAAAAAGTAAACAATGGAAAATAACAATGCAGCTAAATGTCCCTTCTCAGGAGGAATGATTAAACAAAGTGCCGGAGCTGGCCCAGTTAACCGCGATTGGTGGCCCCATCAACTGAAACTGAATATCCTTCGCCAACACTCTGAACTTTCCAATCCATTGGATAAGGATTTTGACTATGCTGCTGCTTTCGAATCACTCGATTTGGCTGCTGTTAAAAAAGATATTGAAGCTTGCATGACTACCTCTCAAGATTGGTGGCCGGCCGATTATGGCCATTATGGTCCCTTCTTTATCCGCATGGCCTGGCACAGTGCAGGAACCTACCGTATTGCCGATGGTCGCGGTGGTGGTGGTGCGGGTCAACAGCGCTTTGCACCCCTGAATAGCTGGCCCGATAATACCAACCTCGATAAAGCCCGCTTATTACTTTGGCCAGTTAAACAGAAATATGGTAAAAAACTCTCCTGGGCCGACCTGATGATTCTTGCTGGTAACTGTGCCTTGGAATCTATGGGTTTCAAAACATTTGGATTCGCAGGAGGCAGAGCAGATGTGTGGGAGCCCGCAGAAGATGTAAACTGGGGAACTGAAACGGATTGGCTGGGCGACAAACGCTATACCGGTGATCGTCAGCTCGATAACCCATTAGGTGCCGTTCAAATGGGATTGATTTATGTAAATCCCGAAGGTCCTAATAGCAATCCCGACCCAATTGCATCTGCCAGAGATATCCGCGAAACTTTCGGACGCATGGCAATGAATGATGAAGAAACCGTGGCCCTGATTGCAGGTGGACATACATTCGGTAAAACCCATGGTGCTGCCGACCCTTCTAAATATGTGGGTAGAGAGCCCGCAGGTGCTACCCTAGAAGAACAAAGTACTGGATGGAAAAATACCTTCGGAACCGGAAATGGGGGCGATACCATTACCAGTGGACTAGAAGGTGCTTGGACTACCACGCCTACCCAATGGAGTAATAACTATTTTGAAAATCTGTTTGGATTTGAGTGGGAATTATCCAAGTCACCCGCTGGTGCTCACCAATGGAAACCCAAAAACAATGGGGGTGCAGGTACTGTTCCGGATGCGCATGATCCATCAATTAAGCATGCACCGTTTATGCTAACGACCGATCTTGCATTACGTTTTGATCCCGCATACGAAAAAGTTTCCCGCAGATTCTTCGAAAACCCCAATGAGTTTGCTGACGCTTTTGCCCGTGCCTGGTTTAAACTAACGCACCGCGATATGGGTCCACGTACCCGCTATGCTGGTCCGGAAGTACCCGAAGAAATTTTGATTTGGCAAGATCCTGTTCCGGCTGTTAGTCATGCTTTAGTAAACGACCCTGAGATTGCCGAACTGAAGAAAAGTCTACTTACCTCCGGCCTAACCGTTGGGCAACTGGTATCCACTGCCTGGGCTTCCGCAGCTACTTTCCGCGGTTCCGATAAACGTGGTGGTGCCAATGGTGCCCGCATCCGACTGGCTCCGCAGAAATTCTGGACGGTAAATAATCCGGCTCAGTTATCAAGTGTGCTAGATGCTCTGGAAAAAGTACAGACAACCTTTAATACTGCCCATGCAGGTGGTGCTCAAATTTCTCTTGCCGATACAATTGTATTAGGTGGTGTAGCCGGTGTAGAAGAAGCCGCTCGCTTAGGCGGTCATGCGATTACCGTTCCGTTTACCCCAGGCCGCACCGATGCTACCCAGGAGCATACAGATGTAGCTTCCTTTGCAGTGTTAGAGCCCAAAGCCGACGGATTTAGAAATTATGCATCCGGACATCATGGTGCTATTGCAGAAGACTTACTAATAGACAAAGCGCAGTTGATGAACCTAACTGCTCCGGAATTAACGGTACTGATTGGTGGCTTACGTAGTATTAATATCAATTTCGATCAATCCAACCATGGTGTACTTACCGATAAACCAGGTGTATTGAGTAATGATTTCTTTGTAAATCTGCTAGACTTTGGAACTACCTGGCAACCGATAACTGCCCATAAAGATGTGTTTGAAGGTCGCGACAGAAAAACCGGTGCGGTTAAATGGACAGGCACCCGAGTGGATCTGGTATTTGGTTCTAATTCGGAATTGCGTGCACTGGCAGAATTGTATGCCTGTGAAGATATGAAAGAGCAATTCGTTCATGACTTTGCAGCCGCATTTGCGAAAGTGATGAATTTAGATAGATTTGATTTGAAGTAATTGATTGAATTATTGTCTTCAGATAATTAAGAAAAGGGACAGCGATTGCTGTCCTTTTTTTATTGCCCTTATTGTATGAGTGAGTTGTCGATGAAACACATAATTTCCTCCGTGGAGTGCGCCTATGCGATCTATGCTGTTTGGAATGAGAATTTCCTTCTCTAAGGCGCGCAGTCCCTTCACCATCGTTACAGTGACTACGCTAGGAACATTCAACCCTGATAGTTATTTCAAACACTACACCAAATCATCCACCTCTATCAGGCCAGTACGGAGGGCATAAATTACCAGTCCTACCCTTGTACGTACCTGTAACTTTTCGAATAAATGATCGCGATAAGTATCGATGGTGCGTGGACTCACATGCATTTCCT
>JAPLEI010000079.1 GCA_026391195.1 Bacteroidota bacterium
ATTATTACCGTGCCGGATGAGGCTTTACTTTTAAGTGATGCCAGTGCAGCCAGTGAAACGGGCGATTTTCTGCGAAAAGAAAACGATCCGGCCTTACAAGCTACCGGCTGGGAACAGGAAGTGAAAACAAATGGGTAATCAACTACCATCTTTTCCCAATACAAATGCCTACTCGGGGATATAATTCCGTATAGCTATTCCCGAATAATCTCCCCAAGCCAAGCGAAAACTCACCTACAATTCCATTGCGCCCCACCATTTTATATCCAAAAGCAGTGCCTAACCCAAAAGTTGTTTGGTATTGATATGTTTTATCCACCAAATAACCCATACCTGTAATCGTATAGCTATAATTAGGATAAGCTTCTCTTGCAATAGCCGCATTAGCTTCTACAAATGCACCGGATGCATAGCCTTTGCCAAAGTATACACGGAAATAAGGAACAAGCATGGAACGAATACTTGCATTTTCTTTGCTTTCCAGTGAAAGGATGGTAGAAAAGCCCAACCCGCTATTATCAGAAAGAAATCTTTCATAGTTTACGTCTAGTAAGCCTAACATGCTACTCAGCATATTTAACCGCAATTCATTTTTTACCGGCTTATTGATGCTTTTATCATCTAGGCGCTGATTGTATTGTCCAAAAGCGGCGGTTGAGCAAACTGTAAATAATACGATGGTTGCAATAAGTAAAGATTTTTGCATACTGGTTGGTTTGGTTAAGCTACAGACAACAAAATACATGCCTATTTATATAACGAACTGTTAAACAGAAAAATTATTAAGTAGTGCAGACTACACTCAATTTACGTGGGTACGCATGTGTAAAGCTATATTTGTTGAACAAAATCAATACAAGAAACATGGACACAGGAACATTTTCAGCACCCATCGGCATTTTAGGAGCCATGAAGGAAGAAGTAGCCGGATTACTTGCTTGCATGGAGTCGGTTCGGGAAGTTCATCTGGGCATGCGTACTTTTTATTGCGGCAAGCTGATGAACCGCGAAGTAGTGCTGGTTATTTCCCGGATAGGTAAAGTGGCAGCTGCATCAACGGTTGCTGCATTGATTCATCAGTTTCAGGTGAGCGAAGTGATTTTTACCGGAGTGGCCGGTAGCTTACGACCAGAGGTTAAGGTAGGTGATATTGTGCTGGCAAAATGTTTGTTGCAACATGATATGGATGCCAGTCCCCTTATGCCGCGATTCGAAATACCCTTGCTGGATATTACCTGGTTTTTAACACCCGACCAGCAAATGCAGCAAGCCGAAGTTGCTTTGCGTAGCGTTATCAATGATGCCGACCATCATCGGCTATTAACGGACGAGGTATTGCAACGTTTTCGGATTACGCAGCCCTCCTTTTGGATAGGCGATGTGATTAGCGGCGATCAGTTCGTTTCCTCCCATACACAAAAAAACGAGTTACAACAGCTTCACCCAACTGCCTTATGTGTAGAGATGGAAGGAGCAGCGGTAGCACAAATTTGTTACGAATATCAAATACCATTCACTATCATCCGAACGATTTCTGATAATGCCGATGATCATTCCGAATTTGATTTTCCCCTCTTTATGAAGGAAGTAGCCAGCCGATATTCAGTAGAAGCCATCCGTAGATTATTGGCCTAAATATTTGTATTATTGTATTAACTGAAACCAGGATATGCCTACATCCGACAATTCTCACTTTAATACGATTGTTATTGGAGTAGGCTCTATGGGCAGCGCCGCCTGTTTCCATTTGAGCCAGCGTAACCAAAAAGTGCTGGGATTAGAGCAGTTTACAAGTCCGCACGAAAAGGGTGCCCATGGCGCACACACCCGCATCATCCGAAAGGCCTATTTTGAACATCCCGATTATGTTCCCCTGCTGGAGAAGGCCTATGCAAACTGGCATCTAATTGAACAACTGTCGGGTGAGCAATTGTATGTTCCCACCGGATTATTGTATGCAGGCCCTCCGGGGAATGACTTATTACAAAGAATTCGGGAAGCTGCCCAACTATATCAAATTCCGTTGGAAGAATGGGATGGTGCGCAATTAAAACAAAGGTTTCCACAGTTTACACTACCAGCAAATGCAGAAGTAATGTTTGAACCGGAGGCAGGATTTTTATATCCCGATAAAGCGATTGAAGCGATGATTGCATTATCCATTCGGGCAGGCGCAACTATCCGCCAACAATGTCCGGTGCTAAGCTGGGAGGCCGATGAGTTGGGTGTAAAGGTTTTTACAGAGCACGAAACATTTACTGCGGATAAATTAATTATAACGGCAGGCCCTTGGGCGGGCTCAATGATCGCCGGAGCTCAACAACATCTTCAGATTACCCAACAAACCCTGGCCTGGTATACCCCACCTGCGGATGTGCCCCAAAACGCGCAACAATTTCCCTGTTGGTTAATTGCAGAGGAGCGCGTTCCGGGAGCCTATTATGGATTTCCGGCATTGCCAAATCACGGGCCCAATGGATGGAAAATAGCCCATCACCATGCCGGCAAACCTACACATCCCGATGACACCAATCGCACGATCAACGAAAACGAATTAGCAACCCTCGGCAAATTCATGCAACAGTATTTGGGCGTGGCTGATGATGCGCTGATTACTACTAAAACCTGTTTGTATAGCAACTCTCCCGATGAACATTTTGTAATTGATCTGCTACCTGGCAATCATCAACGGGTATCAGTTGCCTGGGGGTTTAGCGGACATGGATTTAAGTTCACTTCGGTTGTGGGAGAAATACTCGCTGATCTTAGTATGTATGGGAAAACGCCCTTGCCGGCTCAGTTTTTACAGGCAGATCGACTATCGATGATTTGAACTTTTCTTTTTATCCAGCAAAAATGCAGCCTGCCTAATTTTAGTTATACTGATTATTTTATCGGCCATGTGAGGAAGGGCTTAGAAGCCAACTTCCTAGATGCATAGCTTGCCAAACAACCTCTATTACTGCTAGCTTAGGGATTGGTCAATTTTCTCCGGATTTGCCTAGTCAATTTAATCTGTATTGGGGTGGTTACCTTGTTCGGATTTTGCACCCCGTAAGCGTTTTATAAATTTCCTTTCTTTAATTCATTTACCGCATGGTCACAGGCCCTTGCCGTGAAGGCCATATACGTTAAGGAAGGGTTCTGACAAGCACTTGAAGACATGAAAGCTCCATCCGTAACGAATACATTTTTTACATCATGCATTTGGTTCCATTTATTGAGAACAGAAGTTTTAGGGTCATGTCCCATCCGGGCTGTGCCCATTTCATGGATTGCCATTCCTGGGATTGCTGGTTTGTCGAACGACTTAACGTCTTTCAGTCCGGCAGCTTCCAGAATTTCAGCGGCATCGTTTTTCATATCAATGCGCATTTTGCGCTCGTTCTCACCAAATTCGCAATCAACTGCCAGCAATGGAAGGCCCCATTTATCCTTCTTTGTTTTGTCGAGGAAAGCATAGTTTTTAAATTCCGGCAAATGTTCACCAAAGGATCCCAAACCCATAGTCCATGGTCCTGGCTCTGAAATTTGCTCATGGAAGTTCTGACCAAAACCCATTTCCGGAATAGCTCTTTGCCATCCTGTGCGACTTGCACTTCCTCCGTAATGGAAACCTCGTAAATAATCCCGCTCTGGTTTATCTCCAAGGTTTCTATAACGAGGGATATAAATACCAATCGGCCGCCGACCATAATAATATTTATCATCAAAGCCTTCTGCCCTACCGGAAGCTCCGATTTGAAAGTGATGATCCATCAGGTTATGTCCCAAATGGCCGCTGCTGTTACCCAAGCCATTCGGGAAAGTATCGGAAGTGGAGTTCAATAGAATTTGAGTTGTACCGAGCGTGGAGGCATTCATGAAAATTATTTTCGCAGAATATACTATGTGCTCATTAGTCTCTGAATCAATCACCATTACTCCTTTAGCTTTCCTGGTTTCTTTATCGTAAAGCACCTCACTAACAATAGAATAAGGCCTAAGCGTAAGGTTACCGGTAGCCATCGCTGCTGGCAAGGTTGCCGATTGCGTACTGAAATAAGCGCCAAATGGACAACCTCTGTCACAAAGATCTCTGTTTTGACAGTTGCCCCTACCATTATGCGGAACGGTAAGATTCGCCATCCGGTAAACGGTCATCATCCGCTCTCTGTTATAATGTTTTTCGATTCGTTTTTTTACCTCCTTTTCAACACAATTCATTTCAAAGGGAGGAAGAAATATGCCATCGGGCAATTGTGCAAGCCCCTCATTTTGTCCGCTAATACCGGCAAAGCGCTCTACATAATCATACCATGGTGAAATATCTTTATATCGTATAGGCCAGTCAACACCATAGCCATCTTTAGCATTAGCAGAAAAATCCATCTCACTTAGCCGTAGGCAACCACGTCCCCAAGTAATGGATCTTCCACCAACATGATAGCCGCGATACCAGTCGAATCGTTTCACTTCGGTGTAGGGACAAGCCAGATCATCTACCCAAAATTTAGCATTAAACTCGCTATACATACCGCCACGGGTTTGTACCGGATACTTGATACGATCTTCAGTAGAAATTCTTCCTCTATGTTTGAATTCCCATGGCTTCATCAGAGCAGTATCATAGTCTTTTACATGCTGAACATCACGTCCACGCTCTAACATCAAAACTTTTAACCCCTTTTCTGTTAATTCTTTTGCAGCCCAACCACCACTAATACCTGAACCAACTACAATGGCATCATACGTATTCTGCTTCTCTGCTTTTATATTATTATTCATCTTTATTATTAAATATGCTATAAATAACTAGGTTGCCCATGCTTTTTGCCCGGGTTGCAAGGGAATGCAGGCTTCATACTTGCTTGGTATATGAACATATCTTAAAGCTTTTGTGGCGCCAATTTCCGAAGTATAATACCCCAGGCAGGTGAGTTCATACATAAGGTGGAAGAAGTGAGAAGGACTAGCGCCAGCTGTTATTTGCGCCTGGGCTTCCGCTTTAAATAATTTAAAAATCTCTTCCCGCTCTTTAAGCGTTAATGAAATAAATGATTTGTTATACTTAACATTTGAGATTTCATCCACTTTCATTAATCCATCTGCAAAATGCTTTTGAATATCCTCAGTATAACAATCCTGCATCATCATCACAATAAAAGGGCCAACACCTGCAGCTTTGGCGCCGGGTATTCCTTTGTTGTCGGGAATAATTGTATCGGCTATTTCAGAAATCAACGATTCTTGTGAGGGGATTGATTTGGATTCAGTCTCACTTGACAAAAACTGATTCACCCTATTGCAAGCTCCAAAGCCTGAAAAAGTTATTGCACCGCCCAATAAAAAAGTGGCTCTTCTAACTGCTTCTCTTCTGTTCATCTGTCTTTTTATATAATTTTTTTAATTTATTTTGTTTTAGCACTCGGATCTTACAATCTTCTGTATTAAGGGAAAGGCGGCACACAACTAGGTAAGTCAAGTACACGCCTAATTTAAACACATTTCCAGGATAATGACTCTTCCGTTTTCAAAAACTTTATCTATCAAAAAGCCCTCATATCTGATGCCTGAAAATATGATTTGATTCATTTGTTGTAAAATATGTTTAAGCGAATAATTAGCACTACAATTTAATGAAAATACTTGTAAAGCAGCAACTATATTAAGGCATCTCTAATTCTTTTAAAATAGAAGAAACGCCTGCCTTACCGTGTCGTAAATCTTTATAAAATCATTGTTTTCTATCTTTTTAACATAATAAGCAGCACCAAATTTTAATGTTCTCTCATTAGAAAAGCCTGCTTCTAACCGGCGACCTCCTTTACCTCATTTAAGTGCACAACTCGGCTGCGCCACTGGTGCCCACTACTTCATTTTTTATAACTACACTCGGCAAAACATAGTCAGATCTTCCAACAAAGGAGAGGGTTCCACTAAATAGGCAGAGTATAAATAATTGGCAACCCCTCTAAGCTATCGTAAATGATGTAAAGACACATGAAGGAACGGAGGGGGATGCCTATTGAATAGCCGGCAATGTTAAAGACCAAGGGGGTTTTTTTATCGAAATTGCAAAAAAATGTATAAAGCAAGATCACGAATAACTGCTAAAAAACACAAAATGCCAACAACCAGCGTTTTGTCCATTCGCTGGTTGTTGGCATGATTCAATCCAAAAAAAATGCTTTCAAGTTCACCTGATTGCTAAAATGACCGAATGGGGCGAACATTAAAAGAGGTGCTTTTATCATTAGCGGTTTGAAAACCACTATCAAATATCACCGAACATGCATTGTATTTGCCAGTTTCGGTAGAACTCCAATAGCAAGCTTCCTTAAAACCTCCAAGAACCTTTTTTTGTGAATATAATTTAATCAATTCATCCTTACTTGGCAAGTACCAATCGTTATAACCATCCTGAACCAAATTACTGCATAGTTTAGCAGCAGTTTCAGCAGTATTACATCCCGATACAATATCTTTTGTGTTTTCTCTACCAGATCCCAACGAAGAGCGGCCAGCGATAAACTTTTCGGAACAGCCCCACTCTACAACACCAGGAAGATCTGCAACTGCAGCAATTATTCCATGCTGTACGTTTGGATCATATCCCGGATCTGAGGGGGTCAATATATAAGCCACTTTCCCCCCTTGGTAATTCATTCCTATTTTTAGGGTTTTTGTTGATTCAATGTCTTTAACACTCTTTTCTGCAACACCAACGGTTGTTATTTCATTGAGAGGTATCTCTCTAACATAAATATTTCGATAATACGCAAGGGTTTGATGGGCTTGTAGTTCAATTTGTTCCTTGTCAAATATTGGTAAGTTACGATCCCAATAATTCTCAAAAGTGACGTTGTCGGTAACTAATATACCATTTAAATACACAGTTACTTTGTCTCCTTTCATGATGATGTGAAAATTATTCCACTCGCCAATTTTATTATCTGCATACGCCAATGGCTTACTCTTATTCTTCAGGTTGTTGTATAAGCCTCCTGAGCCAACTTGCGCCCCAACTTCTTTTCTGCTAGAGTCCCAAATTTGCACCTGTGGGCTACCTCTTAAGTAAATACCCGCATCTCCTTTTTCGGTTATTTTCCAGTCTAAATACAGTTCAAAATTGCCATATTTTTTTTCTGTTACTATGTTTTCGCCATGTCCATTATAAGCCAATAGTCCCTCTTTTGCCTGCCAGTCTTTTCTCATTTGTTCGTTCGCACGATATTCTGCCGCCTGTAACTCACCGATAGTCATTTTATTTCTTTCAATAGGGTTGGCCACTAAACCTTTCCAACCGCTTAAATCTTTCCCATTGAATAAATTCACAAATCCATCATCGTTCGGCAAGCTAGTCAAATGATTTGTCAATTTATTTACGAGTGCCGCATTCCCCTTTCCATTTAGTAGTGGTATTGTTCTGGTCAATATTGCCCTTACGTCTGGTCCACTTGTGTTTTTATCGGTCAATGCTAATTGGGCAACCATCAGTGCAGCATCTTTCTTTACGTCATCATCACCCAAAGATTTACTAATAAACATGAAACTAGGGAAACCGGGAATGGACGATGATTCCTTTAGGATATTCCTTTTTTCAGCTGGGTCTTTTGCTTTTCCCATTCGTTCTTCTAAAAGCAGTAAACGTTGTGCATCTGTTTTTTGCGCCTGTATTTGAGTTACAAAGGCTAAAATGGAAATGGCAATAAATAGCAATCTATTTTTCATGTAAAAAAATTATTTTTTGAATTTACCATAATTAATTGGGAATTTATAACATTTATTTTGCCAATGTTAGAACATGTTCCCAAAAACGAGGGTGATAGCGCATAAGGCACTATTGTATTCGTTCTCACTGTGCTTGGAGATACTGAACCCTGCAATGATATTGCATAGAGTTTTTTGAATATATCTTAATGGCATAAGAGGTTGTAATGTTCGGGTGTGGTAAATCGGTATAGCTAAGCTGGTTCTATAAATAAGCCATATAAGGTTGGTTTAAGCTACGCATTGATTTTACGGGCAAAAAACTACAAATTGTATATAAAATCACTTGCGAGAAGAAGATGTATAAGTTTTTGTGGTGATTATTGGTTGCAGCAGTTTGAAAATTTTGTTGGCGGAGAAATCTCAGAATCAGGAAAGTTTTATACAGGCTTGTGAATCTGAGCAGGAATAAGGCGGTTAATTTAGTATAGTAAGTGTTTCTTCTCGGGTTTTTTCCATCCAGCTCGGCTGGCATAGGGCACAAAATAAATTTTCAGCTGTGCCTGACTTTCATAATCAACCCAAAAAATTTTCTTATTGGCCTGTGAAGCGTATTCGGTGAAAAACCATTTGCCCTGATTGTTGCCTGTTTCGCTGGCATATTTTACTTTATATACAAGGAGGTCGGCCTGGCTCTCGTACTTAACAACAAACACTTTTACATCTGACTGGGAGGCATATTTAACTGCAAATATTTTTTGTGCAATAACCGAATTTGTAAGGAGGCAACTGAAAAATATAAATACAAAAACACTACGCATAGGCTTCATATGGATAGGTTAATTTACATCATTTCCTTGCACGCAATGAATTTTTCATTTCCGGGGCCGATCTTTTCTGCCACCTATAGGGTTGCCTAAAAAAATCGGGGAACTTAAGCAAGTTCCCCGAATGGGTTATACAATTTTCAGGAACTATGTTAGAGCATCTTCCGGATAACATCTACCAGTTCGCCTTTGGTAATAGGAACGCCCATTACTTTATTATAGGGCTTCGCATCTACCATATATTGGTCGCGAATGATTTTTACCAATTGTCCATTATTGATCTCCGGAATCAGCACCTGATCGAAGTTTTTGATCATTTCTCCCAGATTTTTGGGGAAGGGGCGGAGGTAGCGGATATGGGCATGGCTAACAGAATGGCCTTCTTCTAGCAATTGCAATACGGCACTTTTGATAGCTCCAAAAGTAGAGCCCCAACCCAGCACCAGTACTTTTCCTTTTTCAGGTCCGCATTCCAGTTGTTGCAAGGGAATATAATCGGCAATCTTATCTACTTTACTTTGCCGAACATTTACCATGTGCTGGTGATTTTCGGGGTCGTAGCTGATATTACCGGTGACATCTTGTTTTTCGATGCCGCCAATTCGGTGTTCCAAACCGGGTGTTCCCGGTATAGCCCAAGGGCGGGCGAGTTTTTCGTCTCTGCGATAAGGCTGAAACTTAGGCTCATCGGCATCCAGTCCCTTTTTAAAACTAACTTTTATTTCAGCCAGATCTTCCGATTGTGGGAATCGCCATGGCTCGGCTCCGTTGGCTATATATCCATCGCTCAGCAAAACAATCGGCGTCATGTGTTGCACCGACAAGCGCACCGCTTCATAGGCAACATCAAAGCAATCGCTGGGGGTAGCAGTGGCAATTACCGGCATGGGACACTCTCCATTGCGACCATAATAGGCCTGCATTAAGTCGCTTTGTTCGGTTTTGGTAGGTAAGCCCGTAGAAGGGCCCCCTCTTTGGATGTTGATGATTACCAGCGGTATTTCCAGCATTACGGCCAATCCCATCGCTTCGGTTTTAAGGGCCATGCCAGGACCGGAAGTGGAGGTAACCCCCAAAGTGCCGCCATAGCTTGCACCGATGGCTGCTGTAATAGCGGCAATCTCATCTTCCCCTTGAAAAGTTTTTACTCCAAAATTTTTATACTTACTCAGTTCATGCAAAATATCAGAAGCGGGTGTAATAGGATAGGCGCCCAAAAACAGGGGCAGTCCACTTTTATCACTTGCAGCAATCAAGCCCATCGACAGGGCCTGGTTACCCATGATGCTCCGGTAGGTGCCGGGCTTCATTTTGGCTTTTTCTACTACATAGCGGGAGGCAAAGGCTTCGGTGGTTTCTCCATAATTATAGCCTGCCTGCAACACTTTCACATTGCTGTTGAAAATCACCGGCTTTTTGCCGAATTTTTCTTGCAGAAAGCTGATGGTGTTTTCGAGGCTACGGTTATACATCCAGTAGATATACCCGAGCACGAACATGTTTTTGGCACGGTCTCTTTCTTTATTGCCCAGCTCCGGAAAATCTTTCAGGGCTTCGCGGGTAAGCTTGGTAACGTCTATTTTAAGTACTTCGTAACTATCGAGACTGCCATCTTCCAGTGGGTTAACGCCATCCGGATAATTCGCCAGGCGAAGATTTTTGGCATCAAATCCTTCTAGGTTAACGATGATTTTGCCGCCAGGCTTGATGGCTTTCAGATTTACTTTTAGTGCGGCGGCGTTCATAGCAACCAGCACATCGGCGATATCGCCCGGAGTAAAAACTTTATTGGAAGAAAAGTGTAACTGAAATCCACTCACACCCGGCAGGGTTCCAATAGGGGCACGGATTTCGGCTGGGAAATCGGGGAAAGTAGCCAAATCAATTCCCAACATGGCAGTGTTGTTGGTAAACTGCTGGCCAGTTAATTGCATTCCATCTCCACTGTCGCCCGCAAACTTAATTACTACGTCTTGTAAAAGCGTTTCTTTCATGCTAATATGTTAAAAAAATAAGTGCATAAAGATAACATTTCCTTTCTTTTGGCAGTCAGTTTTTTAGGTCCTCCGGTAAAGTATTTTGTTAATATGTGCGAAACGGCTATTTATTATGATAGCACTCGATAACTTTGTGTTGTTATGAAATGGTTATTCGGGTTTTTAGGGAAAAGCGCCACCAGATTTTTCCCCCTCATTATTTGGTTGTTGGTAAGTTGTACTTCAACGCCCCCTTCCTCAGAAAACACACCTGTTTCGCAGCCCGCAAAACCGCAGAAGGAGGGCGCTACTGTTATACAGGAACCACCGCCGGCAATAGATACTACCCACTGGTACGTGTACCTAACTTTTGATGATGGCCCCCAGCCCGGAACAGCCAATTGTATTCAGATTTGCAAAGAAGAGCAGATTAAAGCCAGCTTTTTTATGGTAGGCTTACACACCGATAGATGGGGAGCCGGAAAGAGATTGGTGGATACCATCCGGCAAGCCTATCCACAATTTGTACTCGCCAACCACAGCTATTCACATGCAAACAATCATTATCGCTATTTTTATCAGCATCCCGATGTGGCACTGGCTGATTTTCAGCAGGCAGAGCAACTAGTGCGGCCGAACTTCCGGATTGCCCGTTTCCCGGGGAATAATGCCTGGGGTATTGAGCACAAAGAAAAGTCGCATCACCTGGTAGCGGCTGTTCTGCATAAAATGGACAGTATTGGGTATGATGTGATTGGCTGGGATCAGGAATGGAATTTTCGCCACACCAACTCTCGACCGGTTCAAATACCCGATTCCTTGGTTGCCCGAACGATGCAACTATTACGAGAGGGAAAAACGCGCATTCCTCGTCACCTGGTTTTATTATCCCACGACCGGATGTTTTCCCGGCCAGCCGATTCCGCATCGCTGCAGCGGTATATTTTTCTGTTAAAACAGCAGCCCGAAATCGTTTTTCAAACCATTGATCAATACCCGGGAGTGTCTAAATCCCCTGCAATCGCCGCCCATACGTTTTAACAATTTTCCGAGGGGAACCCCCTTGAACCCGCTCATTTTATTTGTATATTTGTACTAACAAAAAACTTGAATTATGGCTTTATTTCAATCTGGAAATCCTACGCTTACCGAGAAAATGTTCGATAAAGGGCTTGAACTGGATGCTGCCCGTCAGGGAATCATGACGGTTCGCGGTACCATCAACAAATTTGGTTTTATGTTGGTGTTGCTGATTGCTTCCGCTGCTTTCAACTGGCATTTGTTTCAGGAAGGCAAGCCGCCTACCACTCAAACCCTGATGATGGTGGGTGTTTTTGGCGGCCTTATCATGGCTTTTGCCATTATATTTAAGCCAGGATGGGCTAAATACATCGCCCCCCTGTATGCAATTTTAGAAGGGTTGTTTATTGGTGGCATATCTGTTTTGTTCAACGAGATGTTTGCCGAAAAATATCCCGGTCTTATTATGCAGGCTGTGGGCTTAACCTTTGGTGTGGCGATCTCTGTTTTTCTGCTGTATAATTTCCGGGTAATCCGGGCTACCGAGCGGTTTCGCTCTGTAATCATCAGCGCTACTATGGGCATTGCCCTGTTCTACCTGCTTACGATGATATTGGGTTGGTTTGGTGTGAACGTAAGTTTTATGAGCGACAGCAGCTTACTTAGCATCGGCATCAGCTTGTTTGTAGTTGCCATTGCTGCCCTTAACCTGATTTTAGATTTCGATATGATTGAGAAAGGGGCTGAGCGCGGATTGCCGGCAGAGATGGAGTGGTATGGTGCTTTTGGATTGATGGTTACCATTGTTTGGCTGTATATGGAAATCCTCCGTTTGCTGAGCAAACTTGCTAGAAGAGACTAATCAATACATCCCTTAAAGAATTCAAAAACCACCCCAATGCAGGTGGTTTTTTTGTGGAGTAAATTATCTATTTCTAAAGCATACAACCTGTAGATTTGTATTAGAATCTTTCCCATGCAGTTTAACCGCAATCAATATAACCACGAAACCCTTATTCATTTGTACCGGCAATTGCTATTGCCCAGGATGATCGAGGAAAAAATGTTGGTACTCTTGCGCCAGGGGAAAATTAGTAAGTGGTTCAGTGGTATTGGCCAGGAAGCCATTGCAGTAGGCGCCACCCTTGCCCTGCAATCTGATGAATGGATTATGCCCCTGCACAGAAATCTGGGCGTATTTACCGGCAGGGGAATGCCCTTACATAAACTTTTTCAGCAGTGGCAGGGACATAAAGAAGGCTACAGCAAAGGGCGCGAACGAAGCTTTCATTTTGGCAGTCGCGAACACCATATCTGCGGAATGATTTCTCATTTGGGTCCGCAACTCGCTTTAGCGGACGGGGCTGCTTTGGCGCATGCGCTGAAAAACGAGCAAAGAATTGCCCTGGCATTCAGCGGCGATGGCGGCACTAGCGAAGGCGATTTTCATGAGGCCCTGAATGTGGCGGCTGTTTGGGATTTGCCCGTAATTTTTATCATCGAGAATAATGGATATGGATTGAGCACACCGGTGCGTGAGCAATTCCGCTGCGAGCAACTGGCCGATAAGGCCCGGGGATATGGAATGGAAAGTGTAGTAATTGACGGAAATAATATTTTAGCAGTACATGAAACCATCCGCGGTGTTCGGGAATATTGCTTGCGCGAGCGAAAGCCCTATTTGATAGAGTGCATGACTTTTCGCATGCGCGGACACGAAGAAGCCAGTGGCACGAAATATGTTCCCAAAGAATTGATGGAAGAATGGGGAAGAAAAGATCCCATCAAAAACTACGAACAGTTTTTAATTGCTGAAGCAGTAATTACCGAAATGGAAGTAGCCGCAATTCGTCACGAGTATAAAGCCTATATCGAATCAGAACTATTACTAGCCAATCAGGTTGCTCCTATGGTGGCCAATAGTGAGGAAGAGATAGCAGATGTATATGCTGACCGAACCACGGATGTTGTGGCTATTTCAGCCCCCGACCCCAGAGATACGGAAGTGCCAGTAAAAAGAATGTTGGATGCCATCCGCGAAGCGCTGTGGCAAAGCATGGAAAGAAATCCGGAACTGATATTGATGGGTCAGGATATTGCCGAATATGGCGGCGCATTCAAAGTAACGGAAGGGCTCGCAGCCAAATTTGGCAATCATCGGGTGCGCAATACGCCCCTTTGCGAAAGTGCCATAGTAGGAGTTACATTAGGCCTCGCACTCGAAGGAATACCCAGTGTGATGGAAATGCAGTTTGCCGATTTTGTTACAGTGGGTTTTAATCAGATAGTAAATAACCTGGCTAAAATTCATTATCGCTGGGGGCAATCCGCTCCGGTAGTAATTCGAATGCCTACGGGTGCAGGGGTAGGCGCCGGACCCTTTCATTCTCAAAGCAATGAAGCCTGGTTTACGCATGTACCGGGGTTAAAAGTAGTGTATCCCTCCAGTGCATTTGATGCGAAGGGATTGTTGAATGCAGCTATACAAGATCCCAATCCAGTGCTGTTTTTCGAACACAAGGCTTTATATAGAAGTATTTCCGACCAGGTACCCGACGAATATTATGAAGTTCCGTTAGGAGAAGCAAATTTGATTCAAGCGGGGAATGATATTACCATCATCACCTATGGTGCCGGGGTTCATTGGGCAAGTAATTATCAAGAAGCGCATCCCGAATATTCATTGCATATCTTAGATTTGAGAACCTTACTGCCGCTTGATTATACCGCCATTCGGGCAGCAATCAAACAAACCGGCAAATTATTATTGTTGCACGAAGATTCACTAACCGGAGGTATTGGCGGAGAGTTAGCTGCTTGGGTTGCCGAACATTGCTTCGAGTTGCTGGATGCACCTATCATGCGCTGTGCCTCATTAGATACCCCAATACCTTTTAACACCACCCTGGAAAAAAACTTCCTGGCTGTTGAACGATTGGATGCGTGTATAAAAAAGCTGACTGACTATTAATTTTCAAACCCCTGCAGTATTGATGTATGGAATATGTTGATCGAATAGGGCAACAACTGGATTACTGGCTTAGATTTTTGATTCGTGCCTGGGAGCATGCGCATTGGGTAGAACGTGGATTTGTAATCTACTTTACCGTAATAGGCATTTTGTGGTTGATAGCTGATGATGAAAAGCCTACCCTACAAACCAGGCAGCCCAAACAGTTCTTGCCCTTTTTAAAGCAGAAGCAAGAGTTATTGATTACAAAGGTTGGCTATGTGCGAGCAGTTATTCAATGGTGTTCGCAGCACCTGGGGTTGCCGGAACGGGGGGTAAGGATTCCGGAAGTGTCGGTTTCTTATTATCCGCATAAAAAGAAACATGGCAATTATGTTTTTTCAGGAAAGCATATCCGTGTTTACGTAAACAACCATGCATCCATTTCGCAATTAACCGATACCATCATTCACGAGTATGTTCATTTTTTAGAGATTCGATCGCAGGCACATCAAAAAGAATACAATAAACATTTGCAACAAATCGGATATTTTAAAAATCCCTACGAAATTTCTGCCCGCGATAAAGCAGCCCGGCATGTAAGCGCCTGTTTAGGAGATATGCAGCGGATGGGATATATCTCTTAGTTTGGTTTCAGTAAACTGTTGTTTTCATATAGTTTTATTTTTTCGTGTTTCTTTGGCAAGCCAAAAAAGCATCTTGTAAATGCATTCATACAAAAACTCTTTAGAAAGATTTCTAAGTGGCAGTTGATTCATTCTCCATTCATTATTGTAAATTACCATCGATTTTCGGAGAGGAACAGTCATTCAATTAACATAGCATGAGAAAAATTTTGTTTTGCATCCTAGCTGTTGCCCTGCATTTGGTTGCTGCGGGAAAAGTTCGGCTTCCGCATATTATTGGTTCACACATGGTACTTCAGCAGCAGTCGTCTATTACTATATGGGGCTGGGCGAATCCCGGCGAAAAAGTTGCCGTGAAGGTTGGTTGGGACACAGCCACTTTTACTACCCAAACCGGCAGTGGCGCCAGCTGGCAGTTGAAAATAAAAACACCTAGGTCTGGTGGCCCCTATACGGTTACTATTCAGGGCGATAATACCATTGTATTGGAAGATGTGTTAGTTGGGGAAGTTTGGGTTTGTGGCGGGCAAAGTAATATGGAATGGTCGGGAGATCAGAAGTTGAAGCAGTCTGTAGACGAAGCCCCGAAAAGCGCAAATGCTTCCATTCGGTTTTTTTATGTGCCCAAAGCCACTTCGGCATTTCCGCAGGATGATGTGGAGGCTAAATGGGTGGTATGTGATTCGGCCAGTATGATACATTTTAGTGCTATTGGCTACTTTTTTGGAAAGCAGTTACAACAGCAGTTGGGCGCAGGAGTTGGCTTGATCAATTCGAACTGGGGTGGAACCCCGGCTGAAACCTGGACGCCAGCAGATATAGTGAACCAAAACCCTTTTTTAGCCGAAGCCGCTGCTCAACAAGCGCCCACACAGTGGTGGCCCGGTCAGCCTGCCATAGCGTACAATGCCATGATTTATCCGCTTACCCGATTTTCAATTGCCGGTGTAATTTGGTATCAGGGAGAAAGCAATACCAAAACCAATGCAACCTATCAGCAGTTATTTACGTCCATGATAGATGCTTGGCGGTTGGCCTGGGGAAAGCAGTTCCCCTTTTATTTTGTACAAATTGCTCCGTTTAAATATGGGGATCCACTTGTAGGGGCTCTATTGCGAGAGGCGCAAACCCTGGCAGCCCAGCATCCCAACACTGGTATGGCAGTAATTGCCGATTTAGTAAATGATACCAGTGATATTCATCCGGCATTAAAAAAAGAAGTAGCCTATCGGCTGGCGAATTTGGCTTTATCTAAAACGTATAAGCTACTTTCAGCGAATTGGGAAAGTCCAGAGCCGCTGTCTTATTTTTTTGAAAACGGGGAGGTACGCATAAAAATGAAAAACGCAGAAGGGGGGTTGATGAATCGGGGCGATGCCATTCCGCATTTTGAGGTAGCCGGGGCCAATAGAAAATTTATGCCGGCAGTGGCATCTATACTGGGGAATGAAATTGTGGTAACTGCAAAAGGGGTAAATAATCCTGTGGCAGTAAGATACTTGTTTAGCAATACGGCCATGCCTTCATTGTTTAATCGGAAAGGCTTGCCGGTGAATTTGTTTCGATCGGATAATTGGTAGTCCGCGCTTCCTAAAAAAATATGTTTTCGCAAAAATCTTGCTTGCAATTTAAAAAAACAGGAAAAACCCTGTTAAAAAAACCAATCAGTCATTGTATTTTAGAGATAATTTTTAATTAACCTAAAATTTGTATCTATGTCAGCGTTTGTTCAACAAATCAATTTTAAAATTTCAAAAAAAGGTGTTCAAAAAGTACTAGAAGCGGCCCAAGGCAAAGACGTGTATATTTCTGTTGGAGTTGGGAAAGACCAAGAATTTAAGGTTGAAGTTAGTTCTCAAGAGCCAGGTATTCAAGACGACACAACAAAATCTGCAAGAGTTTTGGGATGTCCAACCCCTCCCGGCTGTAAAACAAATTAAACTGAACCTCTGAATTTTTTAACAGGCAAATTGAAGATATCTTCTTTTTGCCTGTTCTTTATTTCACTAAATTCTTTAAAATTTGTGATATTTACTGAAAGATAGCCCCCAATGAATTGGAGCATAAATTTTAATAAAATATTGAATTATATTGATTGCATCGGGCTTGCAATCCCATTGTGTTTATTAATAATATATAATAGAAGAGTTTTTTTCCCCGGGAAAAAGGCTGTAATTATCTACTATTCAATTTTTTTTGGAGTAACAGTTTGGGCATCCTTTTTGTCTGCAAAAGGGCTTTATAACAATTGGGTTTATGATACATTACCCCTTTTTTTAAGTTATCCATTATTCTTTTTTTTTCGGTCAATTCCTCAATCTGTTGTTGGTGCCAGGCTAAGTTTGGCGGGGCTTTTGTTGCTAAATTTAATTTACCTGCTAAGTTGGGAAAGTGCAATAGATATACCACTAAACACTGAATATTATTTATATTTAGCTATATTTATATTGTTTAATGCTGCAGGGTATTTGTTGCAAGAATTAAGACTTATGCGGGAAGGAACGGTTTTTGGGCGAACGGAGTTTTGGTTTGTTGCTACCTTATTTTTTTATTCAAGTGTTTGTACTTTATTATGGTCCCTTTTTAAATATGTTAGTACACGTCCTCCAATTAAAGGGGCCGTGTTTGAGGTTGGTAATTTGTGGGGGATTTGTCATAATTCAACTTTATTTTTTTCATGTTTTATTTTCTCAACAGTAATTTATCTTCGCAGGAGTCCGGATTATTTGCCATAATTGTTGGGACTATATTTGTTGCGCTATTTTTTGTATTTTTTGTATTTTTGATTGTCTCGTATTCTCGAAAACTTTATATAATGCGTTCGGCACAAGAAAAACTCCAGGCCGAAATTGCCAACGAAGTAAATAATGCCCGTAACGAAATTCAGCAAGCCACTCTGAATAATATTAGCCTGGAAATACATGATAATGTGGGGCAACTGTTGAGTTTAACAAAAATGCAATTGAATTTAATAGAGGCGCAAGAAGTAAAAGACAATAATTTAATTAGTGAGGCTAAGGATAATATCAGTAAAGCAATGACAGACCTGCGCGATCTTGCTAAGGGGATGAGCAGTGACCGGATTCAGCTTCTTGGGTTATATGATTCAGTTACTCAAGAGGCAGCAAGAATAAATAAAGTAGGCAGACTTCAGGTGCAGGTGAGCAGTAACGGAAACAAGAAAGAACCAGAGCATAAAAAGCAGTTAGTAGTATTTAGGGTAATTCAAGAGTGTTTCCAAAATATTATTAAACATGCACAGGCTAATCATGTACTGGTTACTTTTACCTATCAGCTCGATTCTTTTGATGTGGTAATTAAAGATGATGGTGTTGGTTTTGAATACCATCCCGGCAGCCCCTCAGTAGATGGTTTGGGATTAATGAATATATTCAATAGAATTCATTTGGTGGGAGGGGAAGTTACATTAAACAGCGCCCCCGGAGCTGGTACATCCATACATATAACAGTACCATTATAGCGCATACCTATTTACTGTTGAATATTGCATTTGACCCACTTTATATAGTAGCTACTTTATTTCTAACTAATTTTTGGGTAAGAAGTATTATATTAGGAAAACATTTTTCCAATGCGCCTTACCAAAAGAGTTCAGCTTTTAATCATTTCGGTTACTTTACTTATCCCTGGAATGGCATTTGCCGATAACTATCCTTTTCAACGGGGAATAGACATCCTTCATTATGCTTTTTCGCTTACAGTAAGTGATGCCTCTGATCAAATTAGCGGCACCGCCTCGGTAACTTTCAAGATAACGCAGCGGGGTATTACGGCCATTCAATTCGATCTGGTGAATAGCAATCAAGAAAGACAAGGCAAGGGCATGCAGGTTGTTTCTGTGCAATTAAAAGGTCAACCCTTGCGCTACACACACCAATCAGACCGACTACAGATATCACTTCCGGGTAATGTGAGGGACAGCGGCTTGGTTGCAACTATAGAAATTCGATACAGTGGATCCCCTTATACTGGTATGCGAATTGGAAATACCCAATTTGGCAAAAGAAGTTTCAGCAGCGATAACTGGCCCAATAAAGGCAGGCATTGGCTTCCCATGGTTGATCACCCTTCCGATAAAGCCACTGTAGAATTCAAGGTTACGGCCCCCTCGCACTATCAGGTAATTTCTAATGGCTTATTACAAGAAGTGTCGGTGCTAAACGACTCAACGAAACTGACACATTGGAAACAATCGGTTCCCGTGTCGCCTTGGTTATTTGTATTGGGCATTCAGGAATATGCCGTGCAATATGTAGATACCTTTCAGGGGAAATCTATAGAAACCTGGGTGCATCCCCAAAATCGCGCAGCAGGGTTTTACGATTTTGCCGAACCCACTAAAAAAGTGTTGCAGTTTTATACCGATTATGTTGGTCCCTTCGCCTACGAAAAGCTGGCCAATATTCAGGCGCCCAGTGTGAGTGGGGGAATGGAAACTTCTTCGGCTATTTTCTATACCGAAAAATTAGTAACGGGTACAAGATCTGAAAGAACCCAACAAGTAGTGATACACGAGATTGCCCACCAATGGTTTGGCAATGCAGTAACCGAATCTACCTGGGATGATGTATGGCTGAGCGAAGGCTTTGCCACCTATTTTACTTTATTGTTTGTAGAACATGATGCCGGACGGCAAGCATTTGTAAAGGGATTACAATCTGCCAAACAAACCATCGAACGATATTATGCCGGTGGAAAAAACTTTGCCATTGTAGCAGATCGTTCCCCGGAAAAAGAAGAAGTAACCAGTGCCATCACGTATCAGAAAGGTGCCTGGGTTTTACATATGTTACGCAATACCATTGGCGACCCCGCATTTCAACAAGGGATTCGTAGTTATTATAAAAAGTATTTTAATGCGAATGCCACCACCTCAAATTTTATAGCTGAAATGGAAAAAGCCTCCGGGAAAAAACTGCAATCCTTTTTTGATCAGTGGCTGTTACGTTCGGGCATACCGCATATCAATATCAGTTGGCAATACGAGGCATCTTCCAAATCCCTTGCCATCACCCTAGCGCAAGACAGTGCAGAAAAATTATATACCCTTCCCCTCGAAATAGAAATACAGCACTCGGGGGCTGGTTCTTTGGTGAAACTGCTTACATTGAAAAAGCAACAAGAAACTTTTCGGATTCAACTGGCAAAAGCACCTGCCGCCCTTGTTGCCGACCCGGCTTCCCGATTATTGGCAACCTATCGCCTGCAGCCTGCTCAATAACGGATTATAAGCTTCCCCAACCATTTCTGTAAGTTCTTTTTACAAACTGGTTGGCGGCATCCAGGTTGGTTACCCGCATGTTTGGCCCATCCCATAAAAGGCTTTTATACCGATGCGGAAACGAGGTTTCAACGGATGTGCCGCGCGTTATTTTCTCCTGCAATTGAAAACTTTGTAATAGTAAATTACCCAGTAGCACGGTTTCGGTGAGCGGACCGGCATATCCCTCAAAAGGAGAGCTGAGTTGCGCGTTTTTGTATCCGCTGATACATCCATCAATCCACTGCCACCAATGTCCATCTGAGCCACCTGTAACCCGGGGATATTTCGCAGGAATTTGTAAAGCTTTTTCTTTCAATGCCGGAGTAATTACCCTGGGATGATTTCCCCCCCAACCACAGGAAACCATTCCTTTGGTTCCAATAAATAAAGTAGCCCCCTCAAAGTCATTTTCTCCGGGCCAATCGCCCAGTGCCTCATTCATATTCAAACCTGGCGCTATTTCTGATAGTCGCTCCGGTACTATGCCCCCATCCATCCAAATCAGGTCGAGTGGCTTTCCGTTTGCTTGATTAAATTTAAATAGTAAGCTGCTAGAAACTGGTCCGCTCTCTGGGAAAGCAGCTTCCTGAAATACGCCCGTATATAAGGTGCTGGCCGAACCGGAAACTTCCGTAGGGTATCCCAATTTCAACAGTTTAAAGGGAGGCCCCATAATATGGCAGCCCATATCACCCAGCGCCCCTGTACCAAAGCGCCACCAACCCCTCCAGTTAAACGGAACCAGATTAGAAATATAAGGGGTGTTGGGTGCAGTGCCCAGCCATAAGTTCCAGTCTAGCTCTTTAGGAATTGCTGATTGGTTTTTTGGCCAGGCAATCCCCTGCGGCCACACAGGGCGGTTCGTCCAACAATAAATTTTTTCTATCTCCCCAATCAGTTTTTCATCCATCCATTCTTGCAGGGTTCTCATCCCGTCGGAAGAAGCGCCTTGATCGCCCATTTGAGTAACTACCTGATAATGCGCGGCGGCTTCTGTAATTTTTCTCGCTTCATAAATATCATGGGTAAGTGGTTTTTGTAAATAGAGATGCTTACGCAACTGCATAGCTGCCATACCTACTACTGCATGGTTATGATCGGGTATAGCAACGGTTACCGCATCAAAATTTTTATGTTCTTTTTCAAAAAGCACCCGCCAATCTTTGTAAAATCCGGCTTTCGGAAATTCCTTTCTTCGGGCTGCGGCTGGCCGTTCATCTACATCACACAAAAAGGCAATCACTGAATTTTTATTGGGAGTAGTTGCCAGGTGTTTGATATCGTTCTCCCCTTCCCCGCCACATCCTATTGCAGCAATGTATAATTTATCACTGGGAGGAATATATCCTTTACCGCCCAATACAAATCGGGGAAGTATCATCCAACCCGCAGTTTTGGCGCTTTGCTTTAAAAAATTACTTCTACTAATGGGCGTACCCGGCGATTTCTTTTTCATGCGTAGTTTTTTAAGCAGGTAGTAAAGTATGTGTAATCTACTGATTTTTTTTCTCGATAGCCGCAAAGATTCCCATCAAAAACCGCTAACTTTTAGGCATGAATAGAAGAAAAATAGTATTACTAAGTTTGGTCTGTATTGCAACATCCATTCAACTGGCAGCACAAGACAGTGTACCTAAAACCCAATTGATTTTGCTGGGTACCGGAACGCCTTTTGCCAATCCCGAGCGATCAGGTCCTTCGCTGGCAATTGTAGTAAACAATACTTCCTATGTGGTTGATTGCGGTCCCGGAGTGGTGAGAAGAGCTGCCCAGGCAGCAAGGGATAAGAACATACCAGCCTTGGAGCCCGCGCAGTTGCGCCATTTGTTTATCACGCACTTACATTCAGATCATACCGCTGGCCTTAGTGATTTTATGTATACGCCGGCAGTGTTAGATCGAGATTATCCACTGCAAATTGTAGGCCCCCCGGGAATCCGACGCATGACTCAGCTAATAAAAAAAGCCTATTCAGAAGATGAAGAAATCAGATTGAAAGGATTAGAGGGAGGAAATGCAGATGGATACCGAGTAGAAGTTTCGGAAGTAACCCAGGGCGAAGTTTATCGGGATGAAAATATTCGTGTGAAAGCTTTTGAGATACAACATGGCAGCTGGAAGCACGCATTGGGCTATCGCTTTGAAACGGCTGATAAAGTGATCGTGGTGTCGGGTGATTGCACGTATAGCGAATCCTTAGTTGAAATGGCAAGGGGCTGCGATATATTAGTGCATGAAGTGTATTCCGAAGCAGGCTTACAAAAGCGGGAGCCTAAATGGCAAAAATACCACAGCACTTTTCATACCTCTACTTCTCAGCTTGCCAGCATTGGCCTGGCAGTAAAGCCGCCCCTGATTATTCTTACCCATCAGCTAACTTTTGGAAGCAGCTACGAAAGCTTGCTGGAGGAAATTAAGAGAACGTACTCGGGAAAGGTAGTGAATGGGGAAGACCTGGCAGTGTATTGACCAACTTGTTGCCGGATTTCGGGTGCCTCAACATAACGTTAAAACGTTCGACTTTGCTGAATTCTTAATTACATTTACGAATAAAATGATCCGGGGCAATACTGCATCCCCCCTCAGCCGCCGTATACCTTGCCACCGGATCATAACACAAAGCTGAGTAATCAGCCTGTAATCTATTGGTAGACTGAAATTTTTTTTATGCCGGTTAATAAAAATGCCCTGCTTCGCTATTATGCCATTGATGCCTGCTTATCCAATAGTATGCGCCCCTATCCAGATTTGGAGAAAATTCGCCAGCGGGTGATGCAACAACTGGATGGAGACATATCGGTTTCCATGATCAATAAAGATCTGGCTCAGATGCGGGATATATATGCTGCCCCTATTAAATATGATAAAATAAAAAAAGGGTACTGCTATGCTACCCCGGGCTATTCTATTAAAAGGCTGCCTTTGTCGGAAGAGGAGATTACTGCCTTAGATTATTCTACAGCTCTTTTGCAACAATTAAAAGGTAGCAGAATATTCGATCAATTTGAAACCGCCATCAACCGGCTGATAGAAGGCTATCGGGTAAGCAAACTGATTGGTAAATCTGAAAAGCAACTGATTCAGGTAGAAGAGCCCGTAGCCACCGGCGGAAATGAATGGCTGGAAATGATTTTACAGGCGATTGTTTCTCAAACGACGCTTGAAATTGAGTATGCAAAATTTGGCGCACCGGTTAAGCAACACCTGCTATCTCCCTATTTGATAAAAGAATACCGAAATCGCTGGTATGTGGTGGGATTTTCTGATGCGCCTCGTAAAGTACTGATTCTGGCCCTCGACCGGATTAATCGAATACACAAATCGAAAAGTCCTTTTTATTCGGATCCCACATTTCAGGCAGCGGATTATTTTAAATATTCTTTTGGCATAACCCATACGGCCGATGCCACTCCTGAAAAAATTGTGGTAACCTTTAACAAAGAGCAGGCCCCTTATATATTAGCGCAACCCCTGCATCATTCTCAGGTTGTATTGAGCGAGTCTGCCAAAGGGGTAACGGTTCAGCTAACCGTTTATGTAACTGCCGAACTCATTATGAGTTTACTCAGTTATGGTGCGGGTGTAGTTGTAAAAGAGCCTAATGCCTTGCGACAAATAATGCAAGAAAAAATTACGGCTATGCAGCGGGTCTATCAATAGGTGGTATTCTGCTCCTGTATTTTGCACCCCAATTCATTTATATGGAAATCTCCCAGATCATTTTATTATTGATTGTAGCAGTACTTGCCAGTATCCTAGGCTATTGGCTGGCCAACCGTTCGCAAAAGGGATCGCAAAAGCTGGAGCAGGAGAAAGTTACGCAACTGCAAAACAGGTGGCAGCAAGATCAACAGGCACTATCTGTTCTTAGAGATCAAAAAGCTGCTTTGGAAGCACAACTTGCGGTAAGTGACGAGCGGGTAAGAGCCACGCAACTTTTGCTTACAGAAGCCCGCCAAAATCAACAGCAAATCAGCGATGCCATGAAAAACGAAATGGAACTCATGGCAGGCCGAATTTTGCAACAGAACAGTCAGCAGCTGATGCAAAAAAACGAAGAAAAAATCGGACAAATACTACAGCCCCTGCAAACCGAACTCACCGGGTTTAAGAAGGCTGTGGAGGATGCCTATCAGAAAGAATCCAATGAAAGATTCAGTCTTACCAAAGAAATCGAGAAACTCGTGCAAACCAGTGTGCGC
The DNA here is from genome assembly GCA_026391195.1 of Bacteroidota bacterium. Classification (GTDB taxonomy): domain Bacteria; phylum Bacteroidota; class Bacteroidia; order Chitinophagales; family Chitinophagaceae; genus Sediminibacterium. The sequence continues at coordinate 24,599 of JAPLEI010000079.1, forward strand.
GTAAGTGAAGAAGCCAATAACCTAACTACTGCCCTAAAAGGCAATGTAAAAACACAGGGTAATTGGGGAGAGATGGTACTAGAAACTTTACTCGAGAACAGCGGATTAAGTCGCGACCGCAATTATCTGGTACAACAATATATAAGGGATGCCTCCGGCAATGTGCTGAAAGATGACGAGGGGAATATGTTGCAGCCAGATGTTATGATTGTATATCCCGATCAGCGAAGGGTGATTATTGATGCCAAGGTTTCATTGATTGCCTGGGAAAGGTATGTGAACGCAGCGGATGAAGCAGAAAGAGCCAAAGCCTGGACCGACCACCTGACTTCCATCTATCGCCACATCGATTTGCTTTCGAAAAAGAAATATGGGCGATATGCGGGTGCGCTAGATTATGTGTTGATGTTTGTGCCCATTGAGCCGGCATTTTTAGAGGCCTTGAAAAAAGATTCTGAACTCTGGAAGAAAGCCTATGATAAAAATATTATGCTGGTTTGTCCCACTAACTTGCTGGCAATTCTAAAGATAGTCGCCGAATTGTGGCGCATTGAAAAGCAAAACGAAAATGCGATTGAAATTGCCAATAAAGCCGGATCGTTGTATGATAAGTTCCATGGATTTTTAGATAATATGGAACAGATTGGCAAAAAGATAGACGATGCCGGAAACGCATTTGAGCAGGCCTACAAGCAATTACATACCGGACGGGGTAATCTGATTGGCAAAGTAGAAGAGCTAAAGAAAATGGGTGCCAATGCTTCCAAACAACTATCGCATACTCTGCTCAAAGAGACACCCGATGAAACAGCATTGCCGGAAAACAATTCATAATTATGCAACTTCCTCCCAAACATATTTTATCGAAGTCAACTTTTATGTATGGCTGCCAGTGCAATCTGCGATTATGGTTGCATAAATATAATCCATCATTAAAAGATCCTATCGACAAGCAGCAGCAACAGATATTTCAAACCGGAACCGATTTGGGCGAACTTGCCCGCCAATTATTTCCAGGAGGGGTGGATGCTTCTCCGCCCGACTATTTTCAATATGCCCTATCCGTTAAAAAAACCGCTGAATGGATTGCCGCCGGGCGAACCATTATTTACGAAGCAGCTTTTCAGTATGAGGGGTTGTTGTGTGCAATCGACATTTTGGTAAAAAGGCCGGATGGCTGGTATGCGTTCGAAGTAAAAGGCAGTACCCGGGTAAAAGATGTTTTTGTAATGGATGCCGCTTTCCAGTATCATGTAATCACAGGCGCCGGATTGCCATTGCAACAGATTTCGCTGATCTATATCAATAATCAGTATGTGAGAAAAGGTGCATTGGCATTAAATGAGTTATTTACTACCACTGCTATTACAGATCAGGTTAAAGAATATAGTACATTCTTGCAGGCAAAGTCGGAGGAGTTGCTGCAGGTAGTTGCCAATAAATTGCAGCCACCTTTTGTTGCACCAGGTGATCAGTGCACGCAGCCCTATCGCTGTGATTTTTATTCGCATTGTAATCCAAAAGCGGAGATAGAAGAGGAAGAAATTGGGGAACCGGTAGTAGACCTTATTCAGCTTCAATCTTTTATTTCAACGCTTCATTATCCGATTTATTATATGGATTTTGAAACCTGGAGCCAGGCTGTACCTCAGCTGGACGGTCATTGGCCTTTCCGGCAGGTATGCTTTCAATATTCAGTGAAAGTGCAACAAGAACCGGGAGCTATTCCGGTTGAACATGGGTATCTGGCAAACGATATTACAACGCCCTCAGCAGATTTTATCAATAACCTGCTAACCGTATTGGGTGAAAAAGGAACTATTTTAGTGTATAACGCAACATTCGAAAGGAGTCGTTTGCTCGAGTTTGTTCGCGACAATCCTTTATGGAAACCAGCGATCGACAAGTTGATCAATCGAATGGTAGATTTGATGGACGTATTTAGAAAAAAGCAGTATTATCTACCGGTAATGGGTAATGGCTACTCTATCAAATCTGTTTTGCCTGCTTTATTTCCTGAAGAGGGATATGAAGGGCTTACGATATCCGATGGGATGGAAGCGGCTAACGCTTTTTATCAATTGAACCAAGAGAACAATCCCAAAAAAATTCGAGCGACTCGGGCGGCACTTGAAGCCTATTGCTCTATGGATACCCTCGCCATGGTAAAAATAATTGATCATATCAGAAAATGTATACATTAGTTCTTGCATAGCGGAACTTCCCAATCAATGCAGTAATTTTACTGAGCTACATAAATTGTCTAACCCATATTGATAACTGCTCAGACTATGAATTTAATTGCTATCCGCCGTCGCCCTTATTTAACAGCTTGTTTGGCAGCCCTAACAGGAATACTTTTTTCATTTTCCATACAGGCCCAATCTTTACTACCAGGGTATAATTCTGCTGAGCTGGCTGATATTTTAATGGTATCCGTAAGAACAGGAAGTGGCAGTAGTTATTATAGCGACAGTAATTATGTGGCTGCTTCTACCCGTTTTCAGCGGGTCTATCGTTCTCCGGAAATGGGGTTGTTGAATTTATGGGAGTTGTGGACCGACAA
>JAPLEI010000005.1:0-13894 GCA_026391195.1 Bacteroidota bacterium
AGGTAACTTTTAACAGTGCAGTTCCTGAACAGATACTTCCCGTACCTTCTGGGTTCGTAGGATCAGCGGAGGTAATAAATGTAGATGCCAACTGGTTATTAGAGGGATTTTGGTCTACTGCCAAATTGGTTACAGCAGATATCGTATAGGTTGTTCCCGCTGCCGATGGAAAGGGATTCTGAAAAGTCATCATTACTGTTGCACCGGGAAGTAAAATGCCGGTATACGTAGTAGAGAAACTTGCTACAACCGATCCTCCAGTAGTTGCCACTGCAGTAACCGGTATATTAGTTTGATTGAGGGATCCGTTATTTTTAATTTTAATGGTAAGATAATTTTGCGTCGTGCTACAATCACCTCCGGCTGGAGATGTGATTTCATTCACAGATACATCATTGGAAGCATTTACCACCCTAAGTCGGTAGTCCTGCGTTTCTCCTTTTCCATAGGTTCCGCAAGCCTGCACATCAGCTGCCGTGGAGGTTTCCTGAACAACTATCCGCATTAAACATATGTTGCCTACGGTTAAATTGGCAGGTATTGTTATATTGGTAGTATACAGTTGGGCAGCAGACGTAAGTGCACCACTGGTTGCGATTAATTCTCCGCTTTCGAATGTTCCGTTATTGTTTAAGTCCATAAATACTTTTACAATACGGGCATTGGTAGTTGCATCGGCGGTACTAACTTTTATAGTGATGGGAATTATTTGCTGCGGTTCTATATTGGCTATAAAGCGGGTATTGTCTGTATAAGTTTTCGAACCTGCTGGATTACTTACCTGGATATTGCCAAAACTAACTGAATCAATTCTTGCACCTCCTCCTCCAGAAGCTGAAGTGCAATATGCAGTTCCTCCCACTCCACTAACCAATAGGGAATAAGCCTGGGCATTTTTAACTAAGGTACCCTTATGACTAATCATGATTTTATAAGATTGACCCGGTATAGTACTGTCTATATTAATTCTCTCTATATTATCGGTAATATTATCACCGGCAACGGCAGAACCACTGGGAAAATCTACATTCAGGGTCCAGGGAAGATAAGTGCCAAATCCATTATTTTTTGTAATTCGAATATCCAGATCATTTATCAGTTTTTTGCTGCGGTTATTTAGTACATCTGTTTTTTCAACATTACCGCGCGGGTCCGTCCAGCAGATAGTAGCAGAAAGGGGCCCTTTACCTGAGGCGATTACATTTGTTTCGTAAAAACTTCCGTTCGCAAGATTATTTTCAAATAATAAATGGTTGCTGCTGGCTGAATTGTTATTGGTGATAGCTTCCTTAATTACGGCAGCTCCTTTTTCAACATTCAATAATCCCCATCCATATTTATAATCCGGACCTGGATAAAATCCGGCTTCATCAGCCGTATGTATGGCTAATCCTCTTAGGGTTGCCGAACGCATAAAATTTCCGGGCTTTAATTTATTGTAATATTCCTGTAATAAAAACAACGATCCAGTTGCATTGGGTGACGACATAGACGTACCGCTGTAATTTGCATAACTGGTATTGCCAGTAGAAATGGGTGAAGTTACCCCAACGCCATCGGCAACAACATCAGGTTTAATTCTTCCGTCATCGGTGGGTCCCCAACTACTGAAAGAACTCATTACAACATCTTCCGGCCTACTATAGCCTGAAGGAATTCCATTTACAGCTCCAATTGTAAGAATATTTTTTGCATTACTATAAGTTGGTAAAATATCATACCCGTCATTACTGCTAATACCGTCTGGACGATTGCCCGCAGAGGCCATAGAACCACTTGCGTTGTATCTATAATAGGGCTGACCTACGGCTGGTCCATTCTCGTTTCGGTTATTACCTGCTGCTTTTACAATTAGATAGTAAGGAGAAAGATACGAGAGCGAATCCCATGCCTGAGAAGCATCATCATAGTAGCCAAATTTATAATCTTCAAATTCACCTGCTCTTCCCCTAAATTCCCATCTGCTTTGGGCATCATTATAACTCCATCCTGCAATAGTTCCATAAGAATGATTGGAGATGAGCAAATTTCCACCTTCGGTAAACATTTCTGAAACGTCGCTATTAAAATCATAGGCAATCATTCCTAAAGCCCCATATGCCATTCCCTTAGCGATTGGATTCACGCCACTGGCAATCATGGTGCCACTAACATGCGTTGCATGATCATCGGTAGAAGTAGGATTATCTTTTTGAGTTATTCTCTCAACAAGTTCAACGTGGGAACTTAATATTCTTCCTCCATCCCAAATACCAATTTTATCTTTCATTGCTGCGGAATTGCCCGATAGGTTTAGCCCAGTGCTACCTCCCGGCCATAATTGATTCGCACGGGTAGTGGCCGCTGCAATTGTATTGTTGTATGTGCCAATATAAATGGGAAGTCCAAAGGCATCCACTCCTGTAAGCATAGCCAATTTTCCATCTTTTCCCCGCAGTGTAAGGGGCCAGCCTTTCTCTTTTGCTTTCGTAAGCGCTTCACTGAAGTTGGCATCATACTGCAACTTATAGCCAATGGCACCCTGCTTTAATAAACGGGATTCATTATTTAATTGTGCAAAAACGGGGGCACCTAACAAAAACAGTAAGCAAGCAAATAGAATCCGACGGTACGTCATAGCAAATGTTTTAACCTTGATTTACTTTCAATAATAAGTAAAAATATCCTCTAAATTAGATACTTTCACCCTTAAAATTGTGGTATGAAAGCAGTTCTTGCCGTTTTTTTTATTATTTCATTGGCTTTTTTCGGTTGTGCCGGAAGTCAAACCGCTCAGCAATCAGTTGTTGAACAGGGAATTTCTGGTTACATATTACTAGAAAAAGGCAACCGTATGCCTTCTCCTGATAAACCGGCATCTACCCCGCAAGGCTTGAAAACAATGGTTTTTATCTATCCCGTAACGGATCTAAACCAATTAACCAAGCTTGCAACCCCCGGTTTGTATCAGTCACTAAATACTCCGGCAGTTGCATCCGCCACTACAGATTCAACAGGCTATTTCTCAGTAGCGCTCCCTCCTGGTAGTTATTCCGTTTTTGTTAAGTACGGAGGAGGGATTTATGCCAATTGGTTCAACGAAAAAAATCAGGTTTCTCCGGTTGAAGTGCTTGAGCAAAAAGTAACCACGGTAAAACTGATGGTATCTGCTGGGGCTAGTTACTAGGCATTAACCTATCTTCGCAACCTATTTAGATATGGAGGCCGAAAAGGAAGTGAGCAATATTTCGGTATTGCTGGAAAAATTGTATCAATCCCCCCTAGTTTTTCAGTTAGGGAGTAGGCTCCGTTTTGCCGATCCTCAAAGAATTTTATTACAAAACTTACAGGGCAGCAGCGTTGAATGTATGCTGAGTGCGCTGATGATGCAACCTGCAACCCGCGACCTAAATCATCTGCTGATTGTAAATGATGCAGAAGAAGCGGCTTATTTTCACAATACCCTCGAAAATCTTACCCGGGCGTTGGATTTATTTTATTTCCCTTCCTCTTTTAAAAATCGTAAGGATTTTAAGCAGCTGAATGCCTCACACGTTATGCTGCGAACCGAGGCACTCACCAAAATTGCCGCAGGCGGAAATAAAAAAGTTGTAATTACCTATCCAGAAGCACTGTTCGAAAAAGTAGTGATTCCCGAAACACTCAGCAGCAATATCATCCGCATCAAAACCAATGAAACCATCTCCCCAGACGAATTGATGGAAAGCTTTGTTCGCTATGGATTCCGGAGGAGTGATTTTGTTTACGAACCGGGTCAGTTTGCCTTAAGGGGTGGCATCCTGGATATCTACTCTTATGGAAATGAAAAGCCTTATCGGATAGAATTGTTTGGGAACGAAGTAGACAGTATTCGACTATTCGACCCCGAATCTCAGTTAAGTGAGCGAAGATTATTGCAGGTAACCATTATTCCCAATGTAGAAACACAGTTCACTTCTTCTATAAAAGTTCCTTTGCCCGAGTTTTTATCGGAGGATACCATTATTTGGGTGAAAAGCTGGGAAGTGATTGCAGAAAAAATGGATGAGCAACTTGCCTCCTTCCAATCCTTTATCCAATTACCACCCGATGCCCAGGTACAAGATGGTTTTGAAGAAGATGAAGCAGAACAGGCGCATCACCCGAGTGAGGATGATTTTTATCTCTCTTCCGATTTTGAAGCGCTATTAGATAAACGACATGTGGTAGAGTTTGGATTTCCTTCGGGAAAAGCAGTACTCGAACTAGAAGGCACTACCCGGCCACAGCCCTCCTTCAACCGCCGCTTCGATTGGTTAATCAGCGATCTGAAAGAAAAAGAACAGGCAGGTTATCAGGTTTTTATTTTCGCCGAACAGGTAAAACAGTTAGAAAGACTGAACAGTATTTTTTCTGATTTGCAAACGCAGATCGATTTTATTCCGATTAGCACAGCCATTCATGAAGGTTTTATAGACGATCAGTTGAAGATGGTTTGTTATACCGACCATCAGATATTTCAGCGCTACCATAAATACCGGGTTAAGCAGGCCTATAATAAAAATAAGGCCCTCACCATAAAAACGCTGCGTGATTTACAGCCAGGCGATTATGTGTCGCACATCGATCACGGTGTGGGTGTTTTCAGCGGCTTGCAGAAAATAGAAGTGAATGGAAAATGGCAGGAAGCGGTTCGGATACTCTATAAAGATTCAGATATTTTGTATGTAAACATTAACTCGCTGCACAAAATTTCTAAGTTCTCCGGTAAAGAAGGTACCCTGCCAAAAGTAAATAAGCTGGGCAGTGATGCCTGGCAAAAACTGAAAGAAAAAACCAAAACCAAGGTTAAAGAAATTGCATTCGACCTAATTAAACTATACGCCCAACGCAAAGCCCAGCAAGGATTTGCGCATAGTCCCGATAACTACATGCAGCTCGAACTGGAAGCCTCTTTTATTTACGAAGACACTCCCGATCAAGGCAAAGCTACCGCAGATGTTAAGAAAGATATGGAAAGTGAAAGCCCGATGGATCGATTGGTTTGCGGCGATGTAGGATTTGGTAAAACGGAAGTGGCCATTCGCGCTGCATTTAAAACCTGCCTGGATGGCAAACAAGCAGCCATATTGGTTCCTACCACCATTCTGGCCTTCCAGCATTATAAAACTTTTAAAGAACGGCTAAAGGATTTTCCGGTAACCATCGACTATATCAATCGGTTTAAGTCGGCAAAGGAAAAAAAGGAAACCCTAGAAAAACTAACAGCTGGAAAAATAGATATTATCATTGGAACCCACGGATTGCTGGGTAAAGAAGTGGTTTTTAAAAACCTCGGATTAATGGTGATTGACGAAGAACAAAAGTTTGGCGTTGCGCATAAAGAGAAATTGAAAACCATCAAAGCCAGCGTTGACTGCTTAACCCTTACCGCTACGCCAATTCCACGTACACTCCAGTTTAGTTTAATGGGCGCGCGTGACTTAAGTATTATCAATACCCCACCTCCTAACCGTCAGCCCATACAAACCGAGTTGCATGTTTTTAACGACGATTATATTCGCGAAGCCATTTATTATGAAACGGAACGGGGTGGTCAGGTTTTTTTCATTCATAACCGGATTCAAGGGTTAGCCGAAATGGCCAGTATGATTCAAGGGCTTTGTCCGGATATTTCTATCGGCTATGCGCACGGACAATTAGAAGGCCATGAACTGGAACAGCGGATTCTCGATTTTATAGAGCGCAAGTATGATGTGTTGATTTGTACCAATATTGTAGAGAGTGGCGTGGATATTCCGAATGTGAATACGATTATTGTAAATAATGCCCATCATTTTGGCCTCAGCGATTTACACCAATTACGGGGTAGGGTTGGGCGCAGCAATAAAAAAGCTTTTTGTTATTTATTGGCACCCTTGGCTACTTTACCGGCTGATAGCAGAAAAAGATTGCAAACCCTAGAGCAGTTCAGCGACTTGGGCAGTGGATTTCAAATAGCGATGCGCGATCTGGATATTCGCGGTGCGGGCAATATGCTGGGCGGTGAGCAAAGTGGATTTATGGCAGATATCGGATTCGATATGTACCAGAAAATATTGGATGAAGCCATCCGTGAGTTGAAACGCTCCGCCTTTAAAGAAGTGTTCCGCGATGAAATTATTCAGCAGGATGAATATGTAAGTGATTGCACCATCGATACCGATCTCGAAATTTTAATTCCCGATGAATATGTAGAAAGCATCACCGAGCGACTTTCCCTATATACCCGATTAGATAATTGTGAAAAAGAGGAAGAGATAACTGTTTTTCAGCAAGAACTCAAAGATCGCTTTGGCCCGATTCCCCAGCCGGTAAAGGATTTGATGATAACAATTGTCCTTATTTTGAGTCGGATCTGTTTAGGCGGGTGTTACTTTATCTGCAGGAAGGAACGCACCAGGCACGTTTGAAACAAACCGGTCGTATGTTTTTAATGGTGGTAGACCATATCAAATCTATGCAGGATGCCCGGCGCTTTTTACAAGCGATGCACCAGCATCTTTTTCCAAATAAAATTGCATCCCCACCGGTTAACGCCATTTCCGAAACATAAGTTCAAAAAAAAAACGGTACCTATTCAGATACCGCTTTACATACGTGGTGTGTTATTGCTTAGAAGTTTTGCTTCGCAACACCATCCTTAATAGCTTGCAAGGCTTTTGCTTCCCCAAGAATAGCCGCCATTTTATTTCCTTTTCCATCGTGTCCGGCTGCCATGTATCCTCCGCGGGCTGTTTTGGTAATCACAGCGTCTTGCAGCGGAACATTTTTTTCTTTGGTTTTAAGGCAATATGCTTTAATCATTTTTGAAGTGTCCATGTGGGTTGATTTTTTATATGAGTAATTAATTCGTTGATTTGTTGATACAAGGTAAGATTTTTTTGTTCAAACAGCTACCTTACTGTCCCGGTAAGTAATCCACAAGTTTTTCCCGATTTTACAAGTGGGTATATTTAGCTACACGTCAATTTTGGCATATCGGGCATGGGTTTCAATGAATTCCCTTCTGGGAGCCACTTCATCACCCATTAGCATGCTGAAGATTCTGTCGGCCTCTGCAGCACTTTCAATGGTTACCTGTTTCAGGGTTCTTCTGGCAGGGTCCATGGTGGTTTCCCATAGCTGATCGGCATTCATTTCTCCCAATCCCTTGTATCGTTGGGTAGTAACGCTATCATCTTTACCACCCCCGATTTTTTCAATCAGTCCCTTTCTTTGCTCCTCGTTATAGGCATATGCCTGTTCTTTTCCTTTTTTAACCAAATATAAAGGTGGCTGGGCAATATATACATATCCCTGCTCCACCAGTTCTTTCATGTATCGAAAAATAAAGGTTAAAATCAAGGTAGCAATATGCGATCCATCCACATCGGCATCCGTCATGATTACCAGTTTGTGATACCGAAGTTTTGCTATATTCAAAGCTTTCGGGTCTTCAATGGTACCAACCGTAACCCCCAGTGCCGTGTACATATTTCTAATTTCCTCGTTCTCATAAATCTTGTACTCCATCGCTTTTTCCACATTCAGAATTTTACCTCTCAGGGGCAAGATGGCCTGATAACTTCTGTCGCGTCCCTGCTTGGCAGTTCCGCCGGCAGAATCTCCCTCCACCAGGTACAGCTCACACTTTTCGGGATCACGTTCGCTGCAATCGGCCAGTTTACCGGGTAACCCACCGCCACTAAGTACAGACTTCCGCTGAACCATGTCTCTGGCTTTTTTGGCAGCTACCCTTGCCTGTGCAGCAAGAATTATTTTAGAGATTACGTTCTTAGCTTCTTTGGGATTTTCTTCCAGGTAGGCTTCCAGCGCTCTTGCAACAGTGGTTTGCACAATACCGCTCACTTCACTGTTACCCAGTTTGGTTTTGGTTTGCCCTTCAAATTGCGGTTCCGGAACTTTTACGGAAATGATGGCACTAAGCCCTTCCCGAAAATCATCTCCTTCAATCAGAACCTTGGCTTTTTCGAATAAGCCCTGCTTGTCTCCATAAGTTTTAAATACCCGAGTTAACGCTTGTCTGAATCCAGTTACATGCGTTCCACCCTCAATCGTGTTGATATTATTTACATAGGAGAAAATGTGTTCCTTAAAATCATCATTGTAGGTGAGTGCCACTTCTACTGCAATATTCGAGCTGGCATCAAATCCATCTACATACAACGGAGCCGGAATTAATGGATTGCGATTCCCGTTTCTGTCGAGCATCTCTACGAACTCGATAATACCTCCCTCGCTGTAAAAACTTTTGCTGTAAGTTTTGCCTTCATCGTCTAATTCCCGAAGGTCGTGTAAGGTAATTTGGATGCGTTTGTTTAGGTACGACAATTCACGCAGCCTGCCTTCCAGTATCTCTTTGCGATAAACCGTTTCTTGAAAAATAGTTGCATCCGGCCAAAAATGCACATGGGTACCCGTTTTGTCACTTACGCCAGTTTCTCTAACGGTATAATCCGGAATACCGGTATGGTATTGTTGCTCAAATATTTTTCCTTCGCGCTGAACGGTTACCAGCAATTTTTTACTCAGGGCATTTACGCAACTTACCCCAACCCCGTGTAATCCACCAGAAACCTTATACGTGTCTTTATCAAATTTACCTCCAGCATGTAAAACAGTCATTACAATCTCCAGCGCACTTTTTTGTTCTTTGGTATTGATACCCGTAGGGATACCGCGCCCATCATCCTGCACACTTACCGAATTATCTTCATGAATAATAACGGTAATGTTTTTGCAATAGCCGGCCAAAGCCTCATCAATTGAGTTATCTACTACCTCATAAACCAGGTGATGGAGCCCTTTGATGCCAATATCGCCAATATACATAGCAGGTCTTTTTCTAACGGCTTCCAGCCCCTCCAGTACCTGAATACTGTCTGCTCCGTATGACTGCTTTTTTTGTTCTTTTTCCTGTGCTTTTTGTTCTTCCGGATCCTGCTGCATGGTTCTCTGTAAATTGGTGAGTGAGTACAAAAAATATATCCTACAAATCTACTAAAAACTCAGTCGGAAACCCTGTTAAAATTCCCCCGTTTTTTCCCCATTTTCTGGCTTTTTTTGGTGATAAAAAAGCCCCTGATTTCGCGGGTTTGGGCGGTTTTACCCGAATTGGTAAGAATGGCGTAATTTTGCAGTCAGATGACCACCGAACAAGCTATATTATCCTGGGGGGATGAACACCCTGCTTTTACCGATGGAAACCTGCTTTTTCAGAATAAAAAGCAGATTCCCGGCTCGGTACAATACGATATTCGCCGCTACAAAGCCAATTTTCCCATGGCTATGCAAGATACGGGCATGATTATCTACCATTTTCAACCCGCACAACCCAAACAGCAGTACCTCGAACTGCGTTATTGCATCAGTGGTAACCGCTATTGTCCGGATAAAAATTGCAGTCAATGTGTGCAAATACCCACCGAAGGATGTTTGGGAAAACAGTCCACCCTCGATTTGTTCACATTTCACTTTACGGCTGATTTTTTAGGCCAGTTTATCCAAAACGTAAAATTATCCGGCACCCGCGACGAAGTGCTGGCTTTTCGCCATCCTGAGTCGTTTACCCAAGTATTTCCACTCTCTGCTCGCAAAAGAATTGTGCTGGATCAATTATTGAATCACAGTTATTCCGGCTCTCTTGAAAATATTTATATCAATGCCCGCATCCATGAGTTACTCCTTTATGCCCTGGCATTTTTGGATCCCGAGAAAGAAGAAATCTTTGCCTGTAAGTTTTTAGCCGATGAACAAGGGCGCGAACGTATCCAGATGGCACGGGATATTTTGTTAGAGCATATTGGTGATCCGATTACTATCAAAGACCTGAGCCGCAAAGTTGCCATGAATGAATGTTATGTGAAAAAGGGCTTCAAAGAAGTTTTCGGCACAACTATTTTCGATTATTATCAGCAACAGCGAATGGAACATGCCAAATACCTGTTGTATGAAAAAGGCTTCAGCGTAACCGATGTTTCTGCACAATTGGGTTATTCCTCCATTTCCCACTTTTCGGCCGCCTTTAAAAAACATACTGGCATTAAGCCCTGTGAATTATTGCAGTAATCAGTTGCATCATCTGGCAATAGTTTGTATTCCCTATCTTTATTTACATAAATCATTTTATGCGTGCATTTTTGTTCTCAATAATAGTACTGGCCCTTACTGCCTGTGGCAAACCAAGTGCCGATTTTATTATTCACCATGCGGTAATTTACACGGTAGACAGTAGCTTTTCAGTGGCTACGGCCATGGCGATAAAAGACGGTAAAATATTGGCAACCGGCAGCAATGAAGCCATCATAGATGCATACCGGGCTGATAGTATGCAGGATGCAGGTGGGGCTACTATTTTTCCGGGATGGATTGATGCACATGCCCATTTTGTGGGGTATGGACAATCCCTGTTTAAAGTAAATTTATTTGGAACCAATACCTGGGAAGAAGCGGTTGCGCGGGTAAAGGAATTTGCCAATCAACATCCCGAACTTACCTGGATTGAAGGCCGGGGTTGGGACCAGAATAAATGGCCCGGCAAGCAGTTTCCGGATAATCGTTTATTGAATGAATTATTCCCCAATAAGCCGGTAGTGTTAACGCGGATTGATGGACATGCTTCCATCGCCAATCAGGAGGCACTAAACCGAGCAGACATTCGGATTGGCCAAACCATTGAAGGGGGCGCCATTCTCGAAAAAAATGGGCAATTAACCGGGGTTTTAATTGATAATGCCGATAACGCCGTATATCAAAGTATTCCCCCGGTAGATGCTGCCACTTTTGAAAAGTTTTTATCCGCAGCCCAGGAAAACTGTTTTCAAATGGGACTTACCTCCATTACGGATTGTGGTTTGAATAACGAGGTAGTGATGCAAATCGATTCGTTGCAAAAAGCCGGTAAGTTGGCGATGCGTTTAAATGTTATGCTCAGTGATCAGGATGATAATTTATCAAAATGGTTAAAGCGGGGACCCTATACTACCGATCGTTTACGGGTAGGTTCTTTTAAGGTATATGCTGATGGAGCTTTGGGAAGCCGGGGTGCCTGCCTTTTGCATGCCTATTCTGATCAGCCCGGCTGGAATGGATTTTTACTTCGTTCACCGGCACATTATGATTCGGTAGCTGCGTTGCTGATTCAATCTGGATTTCAAATGTGTACCCACGCAATTGGCGATAGTGCCAATCGTGCAATGTTGAACATATATGCCAAATACCTGAAGGGCACCCAAGATAAACGTTGGCGGATTGAACACGCTCAGATTGTAAATCCAAATGATTTCAATTTGTTTGGTGCTGCCGGTATAATTCCCTCCGTTCAACCTACCCATGCTACCAGTGATATGTATTGGGCCGGCGAGCGCCTGGGTGCTGAAAGATTAAAAGGAGGATATGCCTACCAGCAACTGTTGCAACAAAATGGATGGATCCCACTGGGTACCGATTTTCCGGTGGAAGATATATCACCGTATAAAACATTCCTGGCATCCGTTTTTAGAAAGGATGCAAAGGGTTATCCCGAAGGAGGTTTTCAGTTTGAAAATGCATTAACGCGCGAACAAACGATTCGGGGAATGACCATCTGGGCTGCGAAAGCCGGATTTCAAGAAAAAGAAATAGGTAGCCTCGAGCCGGGCAAAAAAGCTGATTTTATTCTATTGTCGGCCGATCTGATGAAGATACCGGAATCCGCTATCTTGGATACCAAAGTTCGCTCAACTTATCTGGGAGGCAAATGCGTTTACAAAGCCAAGTAAGTTAAGCAGGTAAGTTGCCTACCATTTTTTCGGGCTTCACCCACTCGTCAAATTCTTCCGCCGTAAGATAGCCAAGTTGTATGGCCATTTCTTTTAGGGTAGTACCTTGTTTGTGGGCTTTTTGCGCAATTTCTGCTGCTTTGTAGTAACCAATTTTAGGATTGAGTGCAGTTACCAGCATTAAACTGTTGTTTACATGCTTCTGTATATTGGCTTCAATAGGGGCCAATCCGATTGCACATTTTTCATTGAAACTTACACAACCCTCACCAATTAACCGGGCACTGTGCAGGAAATTGTAAATCATTACCGGCTTAAATACATTCAATTCAAAATGTCCGGTGGCGCCTCCAATATTGATGGCTACATCATTGCCCAACACCTGTGCCGCAATCATGGTGAGTGCTTCACATTGGGTAGGATTTACCTTGCCGGGCATGATAGAAGAACCCGGTTCATTATCGGGAATAAATAATTCACCAATACCACTGCGAGGCCCGGAAGATAGCATGCGAATATCATTGGCGATTTTCATTAAGCTAACAGCAACCGTTTTTAATGCTCCATGAGATTCTACAATGGCATCATGCGCAGCCAGCGATTCGAATTTGTTTTCTGCTGTTACAAAAGGCAATCCGGTAAGCGCAGCAATATGGGCTGCCACTTTTACATCATAGCCGGGAGGGGTATTGATACCCGTTCCAACAGCAGTGCCACCCAATGCCAACTCACTCAAATGCGATAAGCTATTGCGAATGGCTTTCATTCCATGATCTAATTGGGCAACGTACCCACTCAGTTCTTGTCCCAGCGTTAATGGCGTTGCATCCATAAAATGGGTACGACCAATTTTTACAACGTGCATGAATGCCTTACTCTTTTCCGCAAGTGTATCTCGCAAAGCCTGTATACCCGGTAACGTATTTTCTACTAATACCTTGTAGGCTGCAATATGCATCGCAGTAGGAAAGGTATCATTGGAAGATTGCGATTTATTTACATCATCATTCGGGTGTAAAAATTTTTCACTATCGGTAAGTAATCCACCCTGTATCACATGTGCCCTATAAGCAATCACTTCATTCACATTCATATTACTTTGGGTACCACTGCCGGTTTGCCAAACCACCAGTGGAAACTGGTCGGTTAGCTGGTTCTGCAGTATTTCATCGCATACCTTGCCAATGAGTTCGCATTTGTTTTGAGGAAGCACCCCAGCCTCGGCATTGGTTAAGGCAGCCGCCTTTTTTAAGTAGGCAAATGCCTCAATAATTTCTTTGGGCATGCGGTTGATATCCTGCGCTATTCTAAAGTTGTCGATACTTCTTTGGGTTTGAGCGCCCCAGTATACGTGAGCCGGAACACTAACCTGGCCCATCGTGTCTTTTTCTATGCGATATTCCATGGAGATTATTTTAATAGGATGTTTTCGGCTGCAAAGGTACGGCTATCGGATGATAATCTTTGTCTGTTTCAATGTTCAAACTGGTTAATCCCCCCTATTGGGTTTCCGCTTTTTATCGGGGGTTTTTCTTAATTTCAACCATAATTTTTGATTATGAAATATTGCCTGTTACTATTTGCGCTGTTGGTTACTCGGCTCTTGCCAGCCCAGCCTTATTTACCCACCTGGGAATCACTGGATACCCGACCCGTTCCCAATTGGTTTTCGGATGCAAAATTTGGAATTTTTATCCATTGGGGCGTGTATGCAGTTCCGGGATTTACCACCAAAGGGGGCTATGCCGAATGGTATCAGCAGGGGCTGGAAACGGGCGATAGTGCCAAAAAAGAATATCACCGAAAAAAATTCGGCAATCTCACTTATTACCAATTGGCCGATCAGTTTAAGGCAGAACTATATCAGCCCGAAGAATGGGCAAAATTATTTGAGCAATCCGGTGCCAAATACATTGTGTTAACTTCTAAACACCACGATGGCTATGCTCTCTGGCCCAGCAATGAAGCCAGCCGTACCTGGGGATTTGGCTGGAATTCACTGGTTACCGGACCTCGCAGAGATTTATTGGGTGAACTGTTTCGGGCGGTTCGGAAAACTTCGGTTCGGGCAGGGATGTATTATTCCTTATATGAGTGGTTCAATCCTCTCTGGAAATCTGACCGCAATAAATACG
>JAPLEI010000005.1:13909-48610 GCA_026391195.1 Bacteroidota bacterium
ATTATCAGCCCGATGTATTCTGGACGGATGGAGATTGGGATGCCAATGAGGAAACCTGGAAATCGAAGGAATTTTTAAGTTGGATGTACAACGAAAGTCCGGTGAAAGATAAAGTAGTTACCTACGACCGATGGGGAAGCGGCATCCGTTTTAAACATGGATCGGTATTTACACCCGAATATCAACCCGATCTCGACTTTGAGCAACATGCCTGGGAGGAGAGTCGTGGAATGGGCTATTCGTATGGCTATAACCGGGAAGAAGATGCCTGGGATTATAATTCTTCTCAATCCCTCATTTATCACCTGATAGACAAGGTAAGTAGAGGCGGTAATTTTTTATTGGATATTGGTCCCGATGAACATGGAAAAATTCCTCCCATTATGCAGGAGCGATTATTAGATATTGGACAATGGCTTACTAAAAATGGAGAAGCAATTTATGGTACTTCCCGCTGGAAGTATGCTAGTCAATGGAGCGAGGGCAAGCGCGATTACAAAGCTAAAAAAGGAGAAGATATAATGATCAAGTTAACCGTGAATCCAAATCCTGGCTATGCGGTTAAAGAAGTTTTTTATACCTATCGTGCTGCCAGTAATCAGTTGTATGCCATCCTGCCCCGGTATCCTTCTAACTTGCAAGTAGTGCTAAAAAATCTGGGTCCCAATGTGCCCCTCAACAAAATCACTTTATTGGCAACCGGCGCTTCGTTGTCGGCAGAAATACGAGGGAATGATGTGGTGGTTCAATTGCCTCCTTTCGATCCGGCACGATTCAACACTTCTTCTGCGTATGTAATAAAAATTGCTGGCTTTGGCGCTTTTCAACCCAAGCCAACCATCGATATTCAATACCAGCCCGACCTGTCGGGAGCATTGGTAACGCTTCGCTCTCCTAAACCCGGACTCTCTTTGGGGTATATGCTGAATAATAATCCTCAGCCCATGGTGTATGATAAACCCTTTACGGTAAAGGGAGATGGTACCATAAAAGCATACGTAGTATTTGCATCCGATAAATTACCCGGTGATACTGCTGTCGCTTCGGTTAGTGGATTAACCCAGTTAAAAGCAGTGAAAGCGCCGGCAACCCTTAAACCGGGATTGGCATATCAATACTTTGAAGCGGATGCTATGGATATGAATGTGGTTACTACTTCATCCCCCAAACAAAAAGGTGTTGCAGCCGTTCCGAATGAATCGGTTAAACTGCGAAAAGACAAATATGGATTAACATTCGAGGGGTATATCCAAGTAGAAAAAACTGGCGGGTATCAGTTTTTTACCAAGAGCGATGACGGAAGTATTTTGTTGATTGATGACCAGGAAATTGTTAATAACGATGGCAATCATGGATCAGAAGAAAAAGTAGGCAGGTGTATTTTAGAGAAAGGATATCACCGCTTTAAAGTAGTATACTTTGATAGTGGTGGAGGGAATGATCTGAGTGTTAGTTACCAGCCTTTCGGTATGCCCAAAACCATTATGGGTGCTTCCTTGTTTTTTCATAACCCAACAAAATAGAAGCCTCTAAAGGGAAAGAAATGCTAGCAGTAATATTTTACAGAAGGATAAGCGCCTTATGTTAAAGGTGGGTTGTTTATTTACCCGTAAAAACCGGCTTTCTTTTTTCCATAAATGCCTGTGTGCCTTCCACCCGGTCGCTTGTATTAAAGCAGGCACCAAAAGAATTCACTTCCTGTTCATACCCATGTTGGGTTTCGTCGAAAACCGCATTGGCACAAATAATGCAATGTTCCACTGCAATGGGGGCCTTAGATTGAATGGTCTTTAGGATAGTAGTGGCTTTGTTGATTAGTTCTTCGGGTGCAACTACATGATTTACCAAACCATATTGTAAGGCCGTATTGGCATCAATCAGATTCCCACTCATGATCAATTCTAAGGCACGTCCTTTTCCGATTAATTGAACCAATCGTTGGGTACCTCCATAACCGGGGATGATGCCCAGATTCACTTCCGGCTGACCGAATTGTGCATTGGGAGAAGCGATGCGAAAATGACAACTCATGGCTAATTCGCAACCACCGCCCAAAGCAAAACCATTTACACAGGCCACAATGGGTTTTGGACTCCGTTCGATGCGGAAAAATAAGTCCTGACCGGCTTTCGCCATTTGCCGGCTTTGTGTTTCATCCATTTGGTTGAATTCACTGATATCGGCGCCCGCAACAAAAGCTTTGGGGCCAGAACCGGTGATGATTACCGTTTTAATATTGTTATCAGCATAAATGGTATCCAATTCCTGATTAAGGGAGCGGAGTACTTCCTGGTTTAATGCATTTAGTTTATCAGGGCGATTGATGGTAATGGTGTAAATGCCATCGGATAAATTTGTTAACAATACAGGGTTCATACGTATTAAAAATTTCGGTGGGTTTCAACCCATTCTTTGATATAATCTGCTATAGCAATGGTAGGAGTTCCGGGTGCAAATAATTTACCAACGCCTAAATCGTTCAACGCTTTCATGTCATCTTCCGGAATGATACCCCCGCCGGTGAGTAATACATCCTGCAATCCCTTTTCTTTCATCATTGCAATCACTTTTGGAAAAACAGTCATGTGCGCCCCACTTAAAATACTGATTCCGATGGCATCCACATCTTCTTGTAAAGCTGCATTTACCACCATTTCGGCAGTTTGTCGCAGTCCGGTATAAATTACCTCCATGCCTGCGTCCCGCAGTGAAGCCGCAATAATTTTAGCACCGCGATCGTGGCCGTCGAGGCCAACTTTGGCAATCAATACCCGAACAGGTCTTTTCATAGGTGTGTAATAAATTGTAGCAATCGATGGTAAAGTTACTAAAAATGTAAGTAGGTTTACAGGGAACCCTTTATACCGTTTAGTATGGAATATAGAAATTTTGGAAAAACAACGCTTCGTGTGAGTGAAGTAGGCTTTGGCTGCTGGGCCATTGGTGGCGCTGCCTTTGTTGGCAAAATTCCTATCGGATGGGGTGAGACAGATGACAAGGAGTCTAGATTAGCTATACATACAGCGATGGATGCCGGAATTAATTTTTTTGATACCGCAGATTTTTATGGGTTGGGTCATGCAGAAACCTTGCTGGGAGAAACCATTGGAAACCGCTCCGATATGGTAGTGGCCTCGAAAGTGGGACAGAAAACTCTTGATAATGAACACATTGAAATTGATTATTCGAAAAAGTATATCATTGAGGCTTGTGAACAAAGTTTGCGCAGGCTAAAGCGGGAGGCCATTGATTTTCATCAGTTGCACGTGGCGCGAATGAGTCATTTAGAAAATGGGGAGTGTATTGAAGCCATGCAATTATTACAACAGCAGGGAAAAATAAGATATTGGGGTATTTCGCTTATTACCTTCAATCCATTTCCAGAATCGGAATTTTTTCTAAAAACTTCATTGGGAGATGGGTTTCAGTTGGTATTTAATTTGATTAATCAACGCGCGTTACCTATCATTCAACAGGCTGGCAAACAGGGATATGGAATTATTGCAAGGATGCCCTTACAGTTTGGTTTATTAACCGGTAAAATGTCGGCGGAATCAACTTTTGGAAAAGATGATCACCGAAGCAATCGGCTGGTTCCATCTTTATTGGCTGCAACTGATCAAATATTAAGAGAAAAGATTCAACCCCTGGCGAATCATTACAATACAACCCTTACCGGGCTGACATTGAGTTATATTCTCAGTTATCCTGAAATTTCGGTGGTAATTCCCGGCATTCGAAAACCCGATCAAGTGGCGGGTAATACCGAGCATCTGGTTCAGCTTACAGAAAAGGATAAAAATTACCTGGCATGTCTCTTTGAAAGTGATTGGCAACCGGTAATGGAAATGATGGAGAAACAAGGTTAAACGGTTCACTAGGGATGCGGATGCGGTAGTTGAGCAAGTGCCCGTTGAATGCGATGGATGGATTCATCTTTGCCTATTAATGCAGCTACTTCAAATACACCCGGACCAAATTTGCCGCCTACCAGCATAATTCTTAGGGGCAACATCAACTCACCGGGCTTAATATTATTGGCCGCTGCCAGTTCTTGAAAGGCATGATGCAGATCATCCGTATTCCAGTTATTGGTTAATTGCCAGTTTCGGATCAACTCAACAAAAAATAAATTTTTAGCCTCATTCCATTTGGGTTTGATTGAGTCAACGTCGATAGTTTCAGGTGTTTGAAAGAAAAAGGAAGTCTGGAGAATAAAATCAGTCAACAGTGTACAACGCTCTTTCACCAAATTGATAATCGTTTCCAGGGGAAGAGAAGTGCCGTTAGTAATTCCTTCTGCTTGCAATATGGCTGCTACATACGGCAGTAATTCAGAGGTTGGCACGCGTTTGATCCATTCATGATTAAACCATTTGGCTTTTTCATAATCGAATTTTGCTCCGCCTTTGTGCACCCGATTGATATTAAAAACCAGTAGTAACTCTTCTAAAGAAAAAATTTCCTGGTCGCTTCCAGGATTCCAGCCCAGGAGTGCCAACATATTTACAAATGCTTGCGGAAGGAACCCATTTTCTTTAAATCCACGAGCAGTTTCTCCGGTTTTTGGATCGGTCCAGTTCATAGCAAATACCGGAAAACCTAATCGATCACCATCTCTTTTGCTGAGTTTGCCATGTCCATCCGGCTTCAATATCAAAGGCAGGTGTGCCCATTCCGGCATGGCAGTTTCCCATCCCAGGTATTTCCACAGCAATACATGCACGGATGCAGAGGGCAGCCATTCTTCTCCTCTAAATGCATGCGATATTTTCATCAGGTAGTCGTCTACCACTACTGCCAGGTGATAAGTGGGCATCTCGTCCGCTTTCAATAAAACCTTATCGTCTACTGTGTTCGTTTCAAAAGAGATATCTCCCCGAATCATGTCAACCAGGTGCACCGTTTCGTTTTCGGGCATTTTGATGCGAATTACGTGTGGGGTTTTTGCCTCCAGCAGTTGGTTAACTTCATCGGGTGAAAGGGTGAGGGAATTTTTCATGAAACCCCTGATCGCCTGATTATATTGTGGGGAAGGATTGCTATCGGATTTATATTTTTCCCGCATGGCTTCCAGTTCTTCCGGGGTATCAAAAGCATAGTAGGCATGCCCTTTGGCAACTAACGCTTCTGCATATTTCCGGTAGATGGGTTTTCTTTCACTTTGGCGATAGGGTCCGTAGGGGCCTTCTTTTCGGGGACTTTCATCGGGCTGCAGTCCACACCACTCGAGGGTATCGAGGATATATTCTTCTGCCCCGGGCACCCATCTTCCCTGATCGGTATCTTCTATCCGCACAATAAAAGTACCGCCCTGTTGTTTGGCAAATAAATAATTGAACAATACTGTTCTTACGCCGCCCAGATGTAAACCACCGGTGGGAGAAGGAGCAAATCTTACGCGAATTGGGTTGTTCATCCTACAAAGATACTATGCTTCCGGTAAACCTGCTTAGGGGATAGGTAAGGCTAATTGAAAAGCAGCGCATACAAGCGTATCTTTGCTGCATGTATTTGGTAAAAACACCGGGATGGCTGCGGATGATTTATCCGAAACTGCATTGGAAAATGCCAGACACGGATCGGGCTATTTACCTCACTTTTGATGATGGTCCCCATCCGTTTGCAACTCCTTTTGTATTAGATCAATTAGCCAAATATGGTGCTAGGGCCAGTTTTTTTTGTGTGGGTGAAAATGCCAAGAATAATCCAGAATTACTTGCCCGGATTCGAAAGCAGGGGCATATGTTGGGCAATCATACGATGCATCATGTAAACGGATGGAAGGTTGCTGATGAAGTTTATTTGCAGGAAGTGGAAGCTGCTGCCGAGTGGCTTCCAACGGGATGGTTTCGGCCGCCATATGGGAGAATTCGTTTTAGTCAGCAGAAGTTATTAATGCAGCAATTTCCTGCTATTAAAATAATCATGTGGGATGTGTTGAGTGGCGACTTCGATGTAAAATTAACCGGGGAGGATTGTGCACAAAATGTAATAAAACATGCGGGAGCAGGTTCTGTGGTGGTGTTTCATGATAGTACCAAGGCTTGGGAAAGAATGCAGGTTGCCTTACCCTTGGTATTGGCTCATTTTTCAAAAGCCGGCTATCAATTTTTGCCCTTACCTGCAACTGAACTATTCAAATCGTAATTTGCTATTATGTTAATCGATACCCATGCACATATTTATTTACAAGAGTTGACTGCCGAAAGGGAGGGATTGATTCGAAGAGCCAGAGAAGCCGGTATTGAAAGGATTTATATGCCGGCAATTGATAGCAGTGAGATGGATGCTTTGTTGGAGATGGAAGCCAGTTATCCGGATTATTGTTATGCGATGATGGGTTTGCATCCTTGTTATGTGAAAGAAAATTATGAACAGGAGTTGGCATTGGTGGAAACCTGGCTGGGCAAGCGAAAATTTGCGGCGGTAGGGGAGATCGGGCTGGATTATTATTGGGATAGAAGTTTTGATAGTCAGCAGCTGATTGCCTTTCAGCAGCAGATGCAGTGGGCGCTGAAATATCAGCTACCGGTGGTAATTCATACGCGAAATGCAATGGAAGCCACGATAGAAGCCGTGCAACCATTTGCCGAAAAGGGGTTGCGGGGTATTTTTCATTGTTTTAGTGGAAACGGCTTGCAAGCCCAGCAAATTACTGAAATGGGGTTTTATTTGGGAATAGGCGGTGTAGTAACCTATAAGAACAGTGGGTTGGCGGAGGCTTTAGTTGGCATATCGCCTGATTGGCTGGTATTAGAAACAGACATGCCTTATCTGGCACCGGTTCCACACCGGGGTAAAAAAAATGAAGTGGCTTATTTGCCTTTCATTGCCCATCGCCTAAGTGAAGTATGCCAGTGTTCCTTGGAGGAAATAGCCACCATTACTTCGGCAAATGCCTTGAAAATATTCGGAAAATAGCCTAGGAATTGCTAACTTTGCAGCCCCCGAAAGGGAAACAGAGAGGTGTCCGAGTGGTTGAAGGAGCACGCCTGGAAAGTGTGTATACGGGAAACCGTATCGAGGGTTCGAATCCCTTCCTCTCTGCATTTTTTCAACAGGGTAAGTTAACTTCCCCAAAAAGGTGTTTTTTAATTCAGACCGAATGCGGACGATCACAATGCAGTACACTGAATCTTTAGCAATACTGCCTTTCTAGTATTCCTAGATTTACCCCTTACAAAAAAGTTTAATTATCTCTATTTTGGAAGTAAATATATGAAGGTATCATTATTTGGGATAGCTACTAGATTCCATATTTTCTGAAATCGCTCTGATAATTCCCCGCTTTGTTCAAGTTGAAAAATGGAATAAGTTGGTCCTAATTCAGCTCTTACTTCTTCTAATGAAAAGTGTTTTTCGGTTACATGGTTGTATTCGAAAATTATGAGGGGATGGCTCTGTTGGATTAATTTTCTCCCTCCTTTCATAATGTCCAACTCGGCTCCCTCGGTATCAATAAGAAATACAAATTGCTGGTTAGAAAAGTTTACAAAGTATTCATCAATTGAAGTAGATAGTAATGTAGTACCTAATTCAGTATCGTGAGTTATTCCCGATGCAGTTGAGTTTTTCGAATTAAAGTTGAATAAGATTTCTTTAGAACCATCCGCTACTGGTTTTGGAATCACCGTAGTTTTTGTAAAATTGTTAAGCTTTATGCTTTGCTCCAATACGATGTTTTGTTCCGGTTGCGGCTCAAATGCTGTAAGTTTTAGTACATTTTTATGATCAGAATAGTCAAGCAAAAATTCTCCAATATTCGCACCTATATCAACAAAATGGAAGTTATTTATATGATCATTCGCAAAAACCTTGTCTAAGAAAAGATGTGTTTCAGGCTCATTAAAATTGTTACATAATAAGCGACCATAGTTGTCTGCAATTTGATGATTGAAAAGCATTTTCTTTCCATGTAATTCAAATACAAAGTCCTTCTGAATTCTTCTTAACAAAAATCCTAAGCCAGGAATATTTATTGAAAAATAGTCGTGAAAGAAATGGTGTATTTGTGCATATATTTTTACGATCGTAATCAAATTGTAAAAGTTTTAGTTGTGAATTATTTGCTACTGTAACATATAAGTATATGAAATTACAGAAAATGGATGATTGCGATATAGTTTGTATGATTCATATAATCTTAAATTTTAATTTAATTAGTCTTGCGCTAATGTTAATTCCAAGCTAAAGCGAAATTTTCAATAAGCGGGGTATAACTTTTGTGTATCTAATCAAATGTAATCACTGATTTGAGTAACCGGATTTTCCATTAATCTACCAAAAACCCGACCTATGAAAAAGATGTACCTCTTATTATTAAGCCTGATCACTATTGTGGTTGTGCTGGTTTCTTGTAGCAAACGAGATACCGTAGTGGTTGCTCCGAGTACTTCGGTTACCTTAACTGATCCGTATGCCGCAATAAAAGCAACTTTTGGTACTGAAATCAATCCGCTTAGCTGGACGAATTATGCCGGACAAACCCATCCAGACTATATAGTAAAAGACAACGGAATCAATAATCCCATTATAAATGCAAAGGCAACCTTAGGTCGTGTTTTGTTTTACGATAAAAGCCTGAGTGTAACCAACACCGTTGCTTGTGCCAATTGTCATAAACAAGAATTTGCCTTTTCCGATTCTGCCCAGGCTAGTCAGGGCGTTTTAGGAGGTACTACCGACCGCCATTCTATGCGATTAATCAATACCCGCTTTGCCGAGGAGGTTCATTTTTTCTGGGATGAGCGTGCCGCAACCCTGGAAGCACAAACTACCCAGCCCATAGTGGCACATAATGAAATGGGATTCAGTGGGGTTTCTGGAAGAGATAACCTTACAACCCTGCTGGCTAAATTACAGGGCATCGATTATTATAAAGAGTTATTTACAGCTGTATATGGAGATGTAACTGTAACCGAACCCCGTTTACAGGAATGTTTGGCTCAATTTATCAGAAGTATCCAATCATTCGATTCCCGATTCGATAGCGGACGTGCTCAGGTAAACAACGATCGGACCAATTTTCCCAATTTTACAACTGAAGAGAATACTGGAAAATCTTTGTTTATCACGCCTCCAGTTTTTGATGCCAATAGCATCCGCATCTCAGGGGGATTGGGTTGTAATGCATGTCATCGGGCGCCTGAATTTGATATTGACCCAAATTCCAAAAATAATGGGGTAATTGCCAGTATCAGTGGGGCCAGTGTTGATATTTCTGTTACTAGATCTCCTTCCTTACGCGATGTGGTGAATGCAAATGGAGTAACCAATGGACCGCTCATGCATTCAGGCGTAATTAAAAATTTGGGAACCGTGATCGCTCACTATGCTGCTGGAATTGTAAACAATGCTAACCTAGATGGAAAGTTAAAACCCAATGGACGAAATGTTCAGCAGTTAAACCTGCAAACGGGCGAATCGGCAGCTATCATTGCCTTTATGAAAACCCTAACCGGAAAAAATGTGTATACCGATAAAAAATGGGCATCACCTTTTAAGCAATAACAATTCTTCATCTATTATTTACCCTTCTATTAATTTGGCAATTCCAAAAGCACAGCCTGCCGCAATGGCACCTATAATCATTACCCGAAAAGCACCCGCAATTGGGGAGGTACCGGTAAGCTTGCTTTTGAAATAGCCAAAAATAAATAAACATATAAGCGTTACAACCGCAGAGTATTGTAATCCGGTAATGCCATCTTGTACTAAAAAGTAAGGACTTAAAGGAATCATTCCACCTACAATATAAGAAGCCCCAATATTAAAAGCACTTTTATGGGCTCTCTTGGGGTCGGGTTTTTCTAAACCTAGTTCATATTTCATCATGAAATCGGCCCATCGGTCTTTGTCTTTTATCAGTTCTTCCGTTGCCTGCTCCTGCACTTCTTTACTTAAGCCCAACCCTTCAAAAAATTCCCTCACTTCTTCCCGTTCAACCTGGGGGACCTTTTCAATTTCATCATATTCTCTTCTCAGTTCACTCTGGTAGTGGTCTTGTTCGGTTTTACCTGCTAGATATCCCCCCAAACCCATAGCAATCGATCCGGCAGCTATTTCTGCTAAGCCGGCAATAATTATCAAATGAACATCTTTGATGGCGCCACTTAATCCGGCTGCCAATGCAAAGGGAACCGTTAAACCATCCGACATACCTATAACAATATCTGTTAATGTTTCAGAGCCCTTCATATGCTCCTCGGTATGCGAATGGTGTAAATGGGTATCCATAACTGTAAAATTGAATATCAATGCTTATCTAAGGTATTTCATTTTCAATGAATTAACAACGATATCAATTAATTATCAGAAAATCACAGCTATATGAATAAAATAATAAGTAAATATAATATGAGTTAATGATTGCTTAATCTTGGCTTAACAATTCCTTCATATTGGGCTTCTACTTTCGCATCAAATTGATCAACCCGTGAGAATCCGTACTGTTATAACTACCATAGCCCTCTTGTTTTCGCTGGCTTCCTTTGCCCAAAAAGGTCGTATTTCCGGTAAGGTAACTAACCAAAAAAACGACGCTTTAGTGGGGGTATCCATTGAAATTTCCGGTGCCTTTAGTGGTATGGTTCGTTCAGATGTGGAGGGTAGATTTTCCTTTCCCGCAGAAACAGGAAAAAAGTACACCCTGAGTTTCTCTTATGTGGGATATCAGAAAAAAATAATAGATGATATTGCGTTTTCTGCTTCTACTGAACAGAATCTAGACATTGTGTTAGATCAAGAAGTGAAAACTTTAGGTAATGTTACCGTTACCGCTTCTGCCAATAGGGGAACTGCCAAAGGAGAATCCGTAAATGCCTTAATTGCATTTCAAAAAAATACCAACACGGTGGCCTCCGTAATTTCAGGAGAAGCCATTCGCCGTTCACCAGATAAGAATACCGGAGAAGTGCTTAAAAGAACTCCCGGTGCCAGTTTGCAGGAAGGAAAATTCTTGATAGTAAGAGGACTTGCCGAGAGATATAACCTTGCCATGTTAAACGGCGTTCAATTAAGCAGTACAGAACCCGACCGTAAAGCTTTTTCTTTCGATTTGATTCCGGCAAATATGATTGATAATATTGTTATCAATAAAGCATTTGTTCCCGAACTGCCTGGTGAATGGGCGGGAGGACTGATTCAAGTTAATACCCGGGATATACCTAATAAAAACTTCTTCAATATTCAAGTGGGTGCTGGCTTTAATACACAAACAATTGCTAATCCCTTCCATGTTTATCAGGGAGGAAAATTAGATTTCTTGGGTATTGAGGATGGAACTCGTTCTTTACCCCCTTCATACACTACCAAGTCGCAATTTGATGCACTCAGTGCCCAAGCAAAAACAGAAATGGGTAAGCAATATGAAAATGTATGGAATCCTACCATTCAAAACGGAGTTAATCAACTCAACAATCAATTACAGGTTTCTGGAGGATTTACCAGCACGAAAGGTACCCGTAAGCTCGGGGGAATTTTCGGTTTAACGTATAATCGTTCAGCTCGATTTATGAAGGCAACCAATAGCGGTTTCAACTTTATTGGAAATGGAACTTTTACGCCTGATTTTGATTTTAAAGACGACCGATATAGTAATGATATTTTGCTGGGTGCCATGGGTAATCTTACCTACCAGATGAATAACTTCAATAAAATTTCGTTGAAGTCTATCTTTAATATTAATACAACAGATTATACCACACTCCGCACGGGTGTAGAAGGAAACGGAAATACTTTATTGGATAGTACCCGCGGATATGAATTCGGTTTCAAGCAAAATACTTTTTGGAATACCCAACTATCAGGCGAACATCAAATTTTGGCTAACAATAAATTGAAGTTAAAGTGGAATGCTTCCTTCTCTCTATTAGACGGATACATTCCTGATCAACGCAGGTTGTATTATTTGAAGAACAATTCATCTGCCACCAATCCATACGTGGCTCTGTTGTCGAACGTATTATCTCAGAAAAGTGGTAACCGATTTTATCAAAATCTGAACGACTACATATATAGCGGTGGAGCAGATTTGGCTTATGCATTTGATGCTTTTGGCAGCAAGCAAACGCTGAAGGGAGGATATATGTTGCAAATTAAAGACCGTTTGTTCGACGCTAAGCCTTTCTCAATTTACCTGCCTAGAGATAATGCAGCGCTTCGTTTATTATCTCCTGACAAAATATTCGCACCCGCTAATTTTGGAGATGGTTCTGTAACCAGCACCCAATTTGCTTTTGATGCCATCAAAGGAAACTTGTACCGCTACCTAGCCAACACTATTTTAAATGCTGCCTATATCCAGTTCGATAATCAGTTCGGCAACAAGCTTCGTGTAGTTTGGGGCGTTCGTATGGAAGATTATGATCAGTTAGTGGGTAGTGTTAAAAGTTCTGATCCACGCTATAACTATACCAGAGTTCGCGATTGGTTACCCGGTTTAAATGCCACTTATAAAGTTAATAATCTTACCAACCTCAGAGTATCTGCTTCTCAAACGGTGGTTCGTCCTGAGTTTCGTGAGTTGGCTAATTTCCAATACTACGACTTTGAGTTGAATGCTGCCGTGCAGGGATTGCCAACCTTACAAAGAACCAAGGTTACTAATATTGATCTGCGATACGAATTGTATCCGGCTGCTGGCGAGGTATTTACTGCAGGCGTTTTCTATAAATATTTTGATAAACCCATCGAAATGGTATTCAACTTTGGATCGGGTGGTGCAAGTACTTTCAATTTCTCAAATCCTAATAGCGCTACGGCCTATGGTTTTGAACTGGAATTTAGAAAAAAGTTGGATTTTTCCGAGGCACTTAAGAATTTTACCTTCCAAGTTAATGGAGCCTATATTAATAGCCGGGTTCAAGATGCCAATTTAGCGCTGGATCGTCCACTCCAAGGCCAATCACCTTATTTGTTGAATGGGTCACTCTTATATGATCATGAGAAATCTGGATTTACTGCCACATTGCTTTACAACCAAATTGGCAGAAGGGTAACTTTTGTTGGTAGTCAAGATCAACCGGATATATACGAATCTAGCAGACCAGTTTTTGATTTTCAGGTTACCAAAAAATTAGCTGCTAATAAAGCAGAGCTAAGGCTGAATATCCAGGATATTTTAAATCAACGACTGTATTTCTATCAAAATCCCGATGGTAATACCCGCTTAAATAAAAATATAGATCCCTATAGATTAAGTCGCCAGTTTGGTACCAACATAAGTTTAGTTTTCGGATATAACTTTTAATTATTTACAAAACATACATTGATCAATCCCTGATAAAACAATCACCATGAAAAAGTCACTCTTTATTTTAACTGCTTTAACCATGCTGGCAGTTGGTTCCTGCAGAAAAATTGAAATGGATGGCGGAACTACTACCGTTGTTCCTACTCCTCCAACTCCTAGCCCTTTAGGACAAACCATCATTTTAAAAGGCCGTATTGATAAGGATACCTTACTAAAAGCTGGTAATACCTATATCCTGTCTGGTCTGGTTTACATGGTAAACAATGCTACCATGAAGGTTGAGCCAGGTGTAAACGTAAAGGGTGATTATCAGGGAAGTAATGTGGCCGCTCTGATCATTACTCGCGGAGCTAAATTGGTGGCTGATGGAACACAAGAAAATCCCATTGTATTTACTTCTAATTCACCGGTTCCTCGTTCGGGCGATTGGGGAGGTATTGTTCTATGTGGAAAGGCAAGCATAAATACTACTTATAATGGTACTTATACAAGTCCGGTAGTAACTGGTCCAGGCACCTACCAAGTAGAAGGGGGAGTGGACAATTCTTTTGGTGATGGGGTTGCTGGTGGTGGTGCTACACCCAATGATAATGATAGTTCTGGCGTTATCCGCTACGTGAGAATTGAATATGCTGGATATGCCTATCAGCCAGATAAAGAAATCAATAGCTTAACCATGGCAGCTGTGGGAAGAAAAACTTTGATTGATTATGTGCAGGTTACTTATGCTAAAGATGATGCTTTCGAGTGGTTTGGTGGAACTGTGAATTGTTCACATTTGATTACTTATAAAACACAGGATGATGACTTTGATTCTGATAACGGATTCAGTGGCCGTGTTCAATTTGGAATTGCCCTCCGTGACTCCACTATAGCAGATATTTCTAGAAGTGAGGCTTTTGAAAGCGACAACGATGCAAGTGGATCCATCAATACCCCTCAGACTAGCGCTGTTTTCAGTAATATGACGGTTATCGGACCGAGAGCTACTTTAGCTAATAATGGAAATAGTTTATTTCTTACAGGAGCTCAAATCAGAAGAAATTCTGGTATATCTATCTTTAATTCAATCTTTTTAGGCTGGCCACAGGGCGTGTTAATTGATTCAAGAAATGGTAGAACTGTTGAAAATAATATCATAGACAGTACCTGTCGTTTTAAAAATAATACGATTGCAGGTTGTGGCGGATTTGGCGTACCGGATGTTACTTCATATACTTTTATTGCTTCAACTGCCAATGCTTTGCTTTGGAATCGTGATTCAGTGGTTAATCGTTTTTCTAATACTGCTTTTAATAACACAGTATTAGCCAATGTATCTGACGCAAAAATGATTGCTCCTTTTAACTACTCAGCTCCTGACTTCCTTCCATTCGGAGGTAGTAATGGATATCAACCCATCTTAGTACAGGCAAGTTTTACAGATCCTAAATTAGCAGGTATGCAGGTGGTTGCTTTCCGGGGTGCTTGTGATGCAGCAGGTGTAGCTGCCAACTGGTGGAGAGGTTGGACACGCTTTATCAATCAATAATGTAACTTTTATAAATAGGAAAGTCCTTATCAGAAATGGTAAGGACTTTTTTTTTACCAATTTTTAATCTGATCCGAATTAATTCTTTCCGGTTTTTTGAGCGGATTATTTTTCCAGTCGGGTTCATATTTCACAAACCAGCTCAACCATAGGCTACGCGATAGGCGCATTAACACGGGTTGTAAGGCAAATAGCAGAACAAAGGCAGTTCCCATCCAATAAAACATCCTATAATCATCAATCGCAAAAGTCATTCCTATGATTACTTTCCAGGCAACAAAAGTGGTTACTAAAAATGCGATACTTAACGCGTAGCTAACATAGCCGGTTCCGTAGTAAAAGCCTACTTCAATTTCGGTGGGTTGATTGCACACAGGGCAATGCTCATGCATGGTGGTTACCTGACCTTTTAATTGATAGGGATTGCTGTTAACAAACAAATTTCCTTGTCGGCAGCGGGGGCACTTATTTAGCAAAGTGGATAGTAAATAATTTTTAGCTTCAACTATCGGATGAGCCCTTTCAATAGACGTATTCATTTTGCAAAGATACTCCATTGAAAAAGTAAATCGCGAAACTAATGCGTATTGCCTACTTTGTTAGGTAAAAACCTAAGCCTTTTTATAAATATTCCACTACCTGCAGATGCCCGGCACTTATTCAATTACCTTTTCCATTTTCATGCTTCTGGAGCCTTTCAGTAAGATTTGGGCGTTTTGCGGATTTTTTGAGCGTAGCCAGGCTTTTGCCTGCGTTGAATCTGTGAAAAAATGGTAAGGGTGCGATAAATTGCTAAAATCACCCCCTACCAATACTACTTCTTCCCAGGGATATTGTTGAATCAGGTTGAGTAATGCTTGATGTTCTGCTACACTGCTATCGCCCAATTCCATCATGGCCCCCAACATGAGTATTTTAACAGATCCGGGAAGCTGTGCAAAGTTTTCGATGGCTACCTTCATACTAGAGGGATTGGCATTGTAGGCGTCTAATATCACCTGATTGGTACCCCAATTAGTCCATTGCGAGCGACTATTAGAGGGTGTATAGCTTTCGATGGCTGATTGTATTTTTTCGGGAGGAACACCAAAATGGTTACCAATGGCAGCTGCACAAAGCACATTGGGTAAATTATAGGCACCCACCAATTGGGTTTGTATAGAAAGTTCCAGGGCTCCTGTAATGCCTACTTTTAAAAAGGGCATACTGTTTTCAATGCTTCCCCGAACACTGCCCGAATGAGTGCCATACCAAATTATTTGGGGCACTTGCTTGGCCAGTGTATGCAGGTAATCGTAATCGGCAAAAGCAAAAGCGGTTCCGTGATGGCCGCTTAAAAACTGAAAAAGTTCTCCCTTACCTTTCCGAACCCCTTCTTCCCCCCCAAATCCTTCTAAATGGGCTTTGCCACAATTGGTAATAATTCCATAGGTAGGCTTAACATATTGGCAATACCCTTCAATTTCATGCTGATGATTGGCGCCCATTTCAATAACAGCCATTTGGGCATCTTTTTGCACCTGCAGCAGCGTAAGGGGTATTCCAATATGGTTATTAAGATTTCCTTGGGTGGTGTATGTTTTGTAATGAGCCGATAAAACGGCAGCTACCAACTCTTTGGTGGTGGTTTTGCCATTACTTCCGGTTATCGCAATAAAGGGAATAGTAAACTGATCTCTGTGATACCCGGCTAATTGCTGAAGAGTAGTTAACACATTTTCTACCCGGATAATTCGATTGTTATCTGTATCGATGTTCTCATCTACAATGGCATAGGCAGCCCCCATTTCCAGCGCCTGCAAGGCAAACTGGTTTCCATTGAAGTTCGGTCCACGAAGGGCAAAAAACAAATCGCCGGATGCAAGCTTCCGGCTATCGGTTTGTATTTGCGGATGCGTACAATATATTTTATAGAGTTGCTCTATATTCATACTGCAATTTATCAATAAAAAATCCGCTACTGTGTGGGTAGCGGATTTTTTATTGGTAACTGAAAAATATTATCGCTTGTTTCTTCTGGTAGGGAAAAACAATCCCGATTTAGATTTGGCGGAAGTAGTTTCTGGAGAACCAAAATGCGACATGGCACAACGGAAACCAATGGTGTTGTTGCTTTCATTTTCATCTAGATAGCGACGAGTACCCGGACTTAACCAATAAGGACGGTCGTTCCAGCTTCCTCCCTTGTAAACCCGTGATTTGTCGGAAATAAGCGTGGTAATCCCAAAATTATACTGGGCACTGCTCGAAGAATCTCCATCCAAATAATCTATTGCATATGCTTTTTGATAGTTCAGGCGATTTTTAACTTCGTCGTTCGTTTGTGGCAAGGTCTTGATACGTCCCTTATCATCTCGTAAATTACCTTGTCCGGCCGACATATCTGTTTTTGTAAAAATATTTCCTCTGAAGGGGTTCAAATCATCTTCGTTGGCATTCATTGTGGGACGAAAAACATCCTGCACCCACTCATTTACATTGCCACTCATATTATACAATCCAAAACCGTTGGGGTAATAAGAATCTACTTCTGCTGTGTAAGCGGCATTATCGTTTAAGCCCCCGGCAACTCCCATATTATCTCCGGCACCTCTTTTAAAGTTGGCCAGAAACTGACCTTGTAATTTCCCTTTTTGTGTGTAACGGAGGTTGTCGTAGCCTTCGTTCTTCCAGGCATACACTTGCTTGTTGGCAATAATTTCCTCCCCACGATTGGCAGATCCCTTCATTTTTCTTTGGGGATTTTGCATCATATAACCATAAGCGGCATATTCCCATTCTGCTTCTGTTGGCAGTCGATAATCGCCGTACAAGATGCCATCTTCTACTTTAATGGTAGTTCGCGGGCGACCCTGTGCATCTTTCAGCGGATTGCTTTTAGAGGTAACCTGCTTGCCAGGGGTAGCCTGGTATTCGCCCATCAGATAGGCTTTTGTATTAAAATTATCCGATCCAGCTCCATTCAATTCCTTTTTAATCTGTGTTTTTGCATCTAGGAAGCCAGATTTAATAGCAGTAACCTCATTTACCCGGTCGGTGCGCCAGATACAAAAATCGTTGGCTTGCTTCCAGGTGATACCTACAACCGGATAGTAGTTAAAGGCGGGGTGACGGAAATAATATTCCACCATCGGCTCGTTGAAGCTTAATTCAGATCTCCAAACATTGGTATCTGGATAGGCTGCGGCAACTATCGTATCCATACCGGCCGTTCCAAACACATTCTCCAACCAATAGAGGTATTCACGATAATGCACATTGGCCACCTCTGTTTTATCTATAAAAAATGAGTTAACTGTAACTCTTCTGGGGGCATTGTTCCAGTCTGCCATCACGTCTTCCTGGGTTGCACCCATGGTAAAAGTACCTCCCTGCACAAAAACGAGTCCAGGAGCCGTTTTTACGTCCTTGGGCTTCATTACGCTGAAATTACCCTGGGTTTTGTCGTTATAGTTCCATCCGGTTACAGACGATTTTTCCGGTTTTTTCGAAAAAATGCTACAGGAGGATATAGTGCCCATAATTGCAAGAAAACAGGCAGCATTACCAAGGAAAGAAAGTAGTTTCATGATGCTAAAATTGATGGTATAAGTAGTTTTCACGAATTGGATTGTTACAAACCAATGCGAATATATAAGTTTTACCGGTGGTAGATTCCGTTTAGGGCCCTTGACTTTGTTAGCAAAAACCTAATTTTAACTCTGTTAACAATTAACGCTGTTCAAGGGGGCATTATTATCAGTAACCGATATATTGTATGATTTTCAGGTTGTTTTTGGTGATTATGGTGGGCACACTGATAGGATCTTCTAACCTATTTGGGCAGCGGGTGTATGCTGCTCATTCGGTATTGGCAGCGGGAAGTTGGACTCAACTGGGGGTAACTCGCGAAGGGGTGTTTAAAGTTACAGCCACTGCTTTGGCACAGGCAGGCATTTCAACTGGCAATCTTTCGAGTAATTCAATCCGCTTGTTTGGAAATGGGGGCGCGATGCTTCCCGAAAATAACCGGGAACCCCGAGCAGATGATTTAATAGAAAATGCCCTGGAAATGGTGGATGGAGGGGATGGCATTTTTAATGGAACGGATTATTTCCTCTTTTACGCCCCGGGGCCGCATCCCTGGATCAAAGATGCCCTTACCGGATTATGGCAGCACCAAACCAACCTCTATTCCGATACAGCCTATTACTACCTAACCATTGGCGGTAATGGAAGAAGAATATCCCTTCAAACGGCGCAACCTGCTGCTACCGTAACCGTTCGGGAAATAGACGACCGATTTTATCAGGAGCTCGAATTGGAAAATGTATTGTTTAGCGGAAAAAACTGGCTCGGAACTAAATTGGGAGCACAACCCGGACAATCACTTACCACAACGCTTGCCATTCCTTTTACCTTATTTAATACCCAGCAGCCGGTTACCCTCATCAGCCAGTTGGCAGCCCGTTCGGTGGGCGCTCCCACTACTTTTCGTTTGCTACAACAAAGTCAGGCAGTTCAGGAAACGAGTTTACCTGCGGTGAGCGGTCAATTTTTAGAAACTTATGCTACCCAGGGCAAACAGCTATCCCGGTTTTTACCGTCAGCTTCGGGCAACTTGTCGATACAAATACAAATGTCCTCAACCAATCCTGCAGCTATTGGATGGATTGATTGGATAGAAGTTTTTGCCCGCAGGCAGCTGGCATTTACTGGCAGTGAAACTTTATTTTTTAGAGACACCCGTTCGGTAAGTTCCGGTGCTGTAGCCGCTTTCGAAATTCAGCAGGTTCCAACTGTCGGTGGCGTATTTGTTTGGGATGTAACGAATCCATTCAATCCGGTAAAAATGAATACCACGCATTCGGGTAATCTGATGCAATGGGTGAATGGGGCAGCCACCTTACGAGAGTATGCTGCGGGAATTTTAAGTGCTTTGCCAGAGCCTATTTTATTGGGGAAAGTTGCTAATCAAGATTTACACAATAGTTCGCCCGTGCGGATGTTGGTAATCACGCAGGCAAGTTTATTGTCGGAAGCTTACCGGTTGGCTGAATACCATCGGGTTAGGGATGGAATTTCGGCAAGTGTAGTAACTACGCAACAGATTTATCATGAATTTTCTGGTGGCAATCCCGACCCAACTGCCCTAAGGGATTTTGTAAAAATGTATTACGATAAAGCCAGAAATACTGGCAGCCTTCGCCCGGAATACCTGTTGCTATTGGGTTCTGGCAGTTATGATTACAAGCGTAAAAAAATACAGGATGGCAATTTAGTGCCGGTATACGAAAGTCCGGAATCCCTGGATCCCCTGCGAACCTATACTTCGGATGACTTTTTTGGTTTGCTGGATGATGGCGAAGATTTTAGTGCCATGCGAGCGGGGGATGGACTGGATATTGCCATTGGTCGATTGCCGGCTGTTAATTTAGTAGAAGCTACCCGGGTAGTAAACAAAATCATTCGCTATCAACAACCCGTATCGCAGGGATCGTGGCGGATGCAAACGCTGTTTATAGGAGATGACCGGGATAATAATTTGCATTTTAATGATGCTCAACAAATAACGGCCAGTACTTTTCAAACCAACCCTTTGCTGAATATTCAGAAAGTGTATTTAGATGCTTTTCCGATTATAAGCAGTAGCGGCGGTGATCGATATCCGCAGGTAAATGAAACCATCGTAAATCAATGTTTCCGGGGGGCATTGGTAGTTAATTACACGGGGCATGGAAATTATCTGCGACTCGCGGATGAAGCGGTTTTTACGGCAGAGGAAGTGAAGCGATTCAATAACCCCAATCGCTTACCCTTATTTATTACTGCCAGCTGTGATTTTGCTCCGCACGATAATCCGGCAGTAGTTTCCCTGGGTGATCGGGTATTAAAAAACGATTCAACCGGAGGCATCGCCCTGTTAACCACTACCCGACCAGTATTTGCTTATAGCAATTTGCAAATGAATGATCAGTATCTGAAGGTAGGCATGCAAAAAGATGCTGCAGGAAATTACCTTTCCTTGGGAAAATCGGTATTGCTGGCCAAGAATACCATTTTAAGTACTACCGGGGATGTATTAAATAACCGGAAGTTTACGCTGTTGGGCGATCCGGCCCTTACCCTGGCGTTTCCAAAAAATAACATCCGCTTAACCCGGTTAAATGGAAAGCCAATAACCGGCAACGATACCCTGAAGGCATTGGGTAGATATATCTGCGAGGGAGAATTGACTGATTCCCGAGGCTTGCAATTAACAAATTTCAACGGGATAGTAGAACTCAGTTTGTACGACCAGCCACAGGTTTTAAAAACACTGGGAAACCGAAGTGGAAGTACGGCAGCGGTGTATAATCAACAAACAGCGGTGCTTTTTAGGGGCACTGCCACTGTGCAGGGGGGAAAATTTCGCATCAATTTTGTGGTACCCAAAGATATCAGCTATGCGTTGGGAAAGGCAAGGTTTAGTATGTATGCGCTGGGGGAGAATGCTGATGCCGGAGGGGTAGATACCAGTATATCGATTGGGGGGATTTTGCCGGTTGCGGGAAAGGATGAGGAGGGCCCGGCTATTCGATTGTATCTAAATGATACTGCTTTTAGGGAAGGGGGCTTATCCAATGAATCGCCCTTGTTGATAGCCCTGTTAGAAGATAGTTCCGGAATCAATGCTTCCGGCAATGGTATTGGGCACGATATTACTGCTTGGCTGGATGAGAATACCCAAAATTCTTTCGTTTTGAATGAGTATTATCAGGCGGATATAGACAGCTACCAGAAAGGGAAGCTTGCATTTCGGTTGCCGGAATTAACGGAGGGTAGGCACCAGATTACCCTAAAAGCCTGGGATTTGGCAAATAATTCATCTGTAAAAACATTAGAATTTTGGGTAAAAAAGCAAGAAAAGCTGGTGTTGGGAAGGGTGATGAATTTTCCCAATCCGTTTAGTTCGGGTACTACCTTTTCGGTAGAGCATAATCGGCCCGGCGTGCCGATGCGATTGGTAATCACCATTTATGATATCCTGGGGCGGTTGGTGAGCCAGATTCAACAGCCTATAACTGGGTCGGGCAGCAGAAATATTCAGGTACAATGGGCGGGGGAGGGGGCATCAGGAGCAAAATTGGCAAAAGGTATTTATATTTACCACCTGAAATTGATCTCCGAACCGGAATCAGCATCGGCCAGCGGCCAAATGATTCGATATTAAATAGTTTTGAATGCATTGATTTTTACTCTTTTACAGTATTTACGGAGGCTGCAAAATGATAACAAGGTGTTAATACCTGTTAGATTTCTGTAATAGTCGGAAAGCGGAACCCGTATTTTACTGCTCTATTAGAAGAATTTAAAAGTCAAAAAACGGAACGGATGAAAAGAAAGTTTCAATTATTAGCCTTTTTTTGTGGTTCCCTTTTCGGTGCCAATTCAGTGCAGTCTCAAACTGGATCTATCAATATCGTATCTACGGCGGTGCCTTTTTTGCGCATTTCTCCCGACGCCCGTGCCGGTGGAATGGGAGATATGTCGATTGCAACCACGCCCGATGCCAATGCCGCCTTCTGGAATTTGGCCAAGATACCCTTTGCCAAAAACAAGGATGCCGTTGCCGTAAATTATACGCCCTGGTTAAAAGATCTGGGCTTATCGGATGTGTATCTAGCGAGTTTGGCTGCCTATCATAAATTGTCCGACGAATCGGCCATTTCTACTTCATTGCGGTTTTTTAGTTTGGGAAATATTCAGTTGACTGATTTTTCGGGTAACGTATTGAATAATATAAAGCCCAGTGAGTTTTCGGTAGATTTTGGGTATTCGCGTATTCTGAATAATAAATTGAGTTTGGGAGTAGCCATTCGATATATCAATTCTCGTTTGGTAATTGGGGATGTGGGAACCGGGGTAGTGTATAAGGCGGGAACTTCGGTGGCGGGGGATGTGTCGTTGTTTTATCACGGGGTAGATGAGTCGGGGGCCGGCTTAAATTGGGGACTGAGTTTGTCTAATTTGGGTGCCAAAATTGGGTACACCAATGATGCCCGTAACAAAGATTTTATACCTGCCAATCTGGGAGTGGGCGCAACGTATAATTTTGTGATGGACGAAAATAACCGACTCATGTTGGGGTTGGATATCAATAAATTATTGGTTCCGGTAGTGCCTCCTGCAACGGGGGTATATGCAACGGATTCGGCCAGTTTGGCCAACTATCGCAGTACCAGTGTGCTTTCCAGCTGGTTTAAATCGTTTAATGATGGAACCAATCAGTTGAATTCTTTGCAGGCTTCGCTGGGTGCTGAATATGCCTATAATGAACAGTTTTTTGTTCGGGCCGGTTATTTTTACGAAGACAAATCCCGCGGGAATCGCCAATATTTTTCAGTAGGTGCCGGTTTTAGTATGGATGCCTTCCAGGTAAATTTATCCTATCTGGTTCCTTCCGGTTCGGGTATCACCCGCAATCCATTATCGAATACGATTCGGGTGGGATTGCTATTTAATATTGGGGGTAAATAATACCCTAGCTCCGCTGTATCTTTACCCGATAAAAGGGGTGCGAGGTTTGTACATCCAATAAATTAAAGCTTATGGCTATCCGAATTGGTTATGGTATCGATTTCCATCAATTGGTGGAGGGTAGGGATTTGGTAATTGGGGGTGTACAGATAGCCCACCATAAAGGGGCGCTGGGGCATAGTGATGCGGATGTGTTGTTGCATGCGATTTGTGATGCGTTATTGGGAGCGGCTTGTTTGGGGGATATTGGGGTACATTTTCCGGATACGGATATGGCATTTAAAAATATCGATAGTCGCATTTTATTGGCAAAAACAAATGAATTGATTCGCGAAGCCGGTTACACGATTGGCAATATAGATGCCACGCTTTGTTTAGAAGCGCCCAAGATAAAACCCTATGTAGCCCGCATGCAGGAGGCGATTGCGGGTATTTTGGGGATAGCTGTAACGGATATTTCTATCAAAGCAACCACTACGGAGAAAATGGGCTTTGTGGGCAGGGAAGAGGGTTTGGTGGCGCATGCGGTTTGTTTGTTGGAGCGGAATTAATTGATAAGTTATGCAAATGGAACGGGGAGCAGAAAAGATTGCTGTTATTGGATTAGGCTATGTTGGTTTACCCCTGGCTATTTTATTAAGCAAGCAATATGCAGTAACCGGATATGATCATGCTGATAACCGGATTGCTGAGTTACAAAATCTGAATGATAGGAGTGGAGAAGTAACTTCTAAAGAATTATCGGATGCATTTTTACTGTTCAAGTCATCAAAGGGAAATATCGGGTTACAGGTAACTGATAATCCTGATACAATTGCGCATTCAACCATATTTATCATAGCAGTTCCCACTCCAGTTGATAAAAGTAATTTACCTGATTTATCCCCATTAAAAGCTGCCACTGAATTAGTTGCCCGGCACTTAAAAAAAGGAGACTTGGTAATATACGAATCCACTGTTTATCCAGGTTGTACCGAGGAGGTTGCTGTGCCTATTTTGGAGCAGGTATCTCAGCTTACGTATAATAGAGATTTTACTGTAGGCTATTCTCCTGAACGAATGAATCCGGGAGATAAGCAACGTAGGTTAGCAGATATTGTAAAAGTTACTTCTGGGTCCAATGTGGAAGCGGCGAACCGGGTAAATAATCTGTATGCTTCCATAATAAAGGCAGGTACTTATTTGGCCCCCAGTATTAAAATAGCGGAGGCTTCTAAGGTAGTAGAAAATACGCAGCGGGATATCAATATCGCTTATATGAATGAGCTTTCGAAAGTGTTTACTGCATTGGATATTGATATGAAGGAGGTAACAAAGGCAGCGGCTACCAAATGGAATTTTTTGCCTTTTCATCCGGGTTTGGTGGGCGGACATTGTATAGGCGTTGATCCTTATTATCTGATACATCGTTCAATGCAGGCAGGCTATGAGCCTGTATTACTTAAATCGGCCAGGGTAATCAATAATAGCATGGGCGATTATGTTGCCAGCAGGATGTTAGCATTACTAGCAAAGAAGCAGATTGATGCAAGCACTGCCCGTGTGTTAATAATGGGTATTGCCTTTAAAGAAAACACGGCGGATATCAGAAATAGTCGGGTAGTAGAATTAATCAACCAACTGATAGCTTCAGAGGTTGCAGTTGATATTTATGATCCTTTGGTAGATGCCCAGGCAGTTAGAGAAAGTTATGGGTTAACCTGTTTAGATAAGCTGGGCGAAACGGATAAATACGATGGAATAATTATTGCCGTGCCGCATGCTGTTTTTTATGATGTTGATTATGGTAAGTATTTGAAACAGCGGGCTGTTTTATATGATTTACATGGAATTGTTTCGAGTCAACTTTCCCACGGAACCTTGTAATTATTCGCAGCCCTGTTGATAATCTTTTTTTTATAACCCTTTCCGAACCATTATTTTCACTTTTAAGACGGATACTCCTTACAATATTGAATCGTATAAATTAAAACTTTATACAATATTTTATAGCTGCTTAGCTATTTTTATATGATAGTTTTGGCTATAAAATGGGTATATTTGTAGTGTTCTTATCTGCGTTTTAGTAGGCAGAGATTGCTGTAACCTTCATGTGAGTGAGAGAGACGTAGTCATGCCCATTTTTGTACATTTTTCATGATTATAACGAAAACACCTTACCGGGTTTCATTTTTTGGAGGGGGAACGGATTTTCCGCTTTGGTTTAGGGAGCATGGGGGAAGGGTGATTTCCACTTCTATCAATAAATATTGTTACATAACCTGCCGAAGAAAACCTGCTTTTTTTCCGCATAAGCATCGGTTTGTGTACAGTGAAATTGAGGATGTAAATGATATTTCGGCTACCCGTCATCCTGCAATTAAAGGCGTATTGCAATGGATGGATTGGACGGATGGTGTGGAGATTCACCACGATGGAGATTTGCCGGCTCGATCAGGATTAGGGTCTAGTTCCGCATTCACAGTAGGATTGTTGCAAGCAATGCATCGCTTACAAAATACAACGCTTTCTGCAGATGAGCTTGCTAAGCAGGCAATTCATGTAGAGCAAAATGTAATTAATGAGGTAGTGGGTTGTCAAGATCAGATTGCCGTTGCCTATGGGGGATTTAACCGGATAGATTTTAATCCCGATGAAACCTTTTCTGTAACACCTATTTCAATAGAAGCCAGCCGGCTGGCAGATTTGCAAAATCATTTGCTCTTATTTTTTACCGGATTTTCAAGATTTGCTTCAGAGATTGAATCTAGTAAGTTGGTTAACTTTTCTAAGCAATCAGATTCTTTGCAGCGAATGATGGACATGGTGATGGAGGCCGAGGATTTATTAAAAGACAATAACCGCGATTTACAACAATTTGGCTGGATGTTGCAGGAAGCCTGGGAGTATAAAAAATCATTATCCTCCATCGTTTCTACTTCAGCGATTGATGAAATTTATAATCGGGCTATTGCAGCCGGAGCCTTGGGCGGAAAAATATTAGGTGCAGGAGGGGGGGGATTTATTCTCTTCTTTGTACCTCCGGAAAAACAATCTGCCGTAAAAAGCAGTTTGGCTGAATTGATAGAAGTGCCCTTTTCGTTTGAGCAGGAGGGGTGTTCGGTGGTGTTGGGGTAGTATTAATTATGAAAAAAGAAAAACCATTTATTATTAGATTATTGTTGCGAGGCAGAAATCTATTTTCCAATTTCTTTTTCGATCCCTGGGAAATGTTGATGAAGTGGAGAGCGATTCCTGTTTTTGTAAAAAACATTTTTGAGTATAACGCAAAGCGAAAATCGAATCTTCCTGCCGTTCGTTTTTCTAATTTATTTTTTACCACCTACGAAAAGTACATGCCCGGAGGAAATGTTGGCGGACATTATTTTTTACAGGATGTTTGGGCTGCAAAAAAAATATATCAATCCGGTACCAAACATCATGTGGATATAGGATCACGGATTGATGGTTTTATTGCGCATTTGTTACCTTTTTGTACGGTTGAATATGTTGATATCCGGCCTATTGAATCTCCTTTTCCTGAATTAGTTTTTAAACAAGGTTCAATTGTAGAGTTACCTTACCCGGATAATTCTATTGAAAGTTTAAGTTGCTTGCATGTGATAGAACATATCGGTTTGGGCAGGTATGGTGATCCGATTGATCCGGAAGGGCATATAAAAGCTGCCAAAGAGTTGAGTCGTGTGCTAAAGCCAGGAG
Source organism: Bacteroidota bacterium (assembly GCA_026391195.1). GTDB lineage: Bacteria > Bacteroidota > Bacteroidia > Chitinophagales > Chitinophagaceae > Sediminibacterium. The sequence continues at coordinate 40,894 of JAPLEI010000005.1, forward strand.
GAAAGCTCTATTTGGGAACACCGGTTGGTAAGGAAACAGTTTGTTTTGATGCACATCGGGTGTTTTTTGTAGAAACGTTGTTAAACATTTTTGCGAACCTGCAACTAGAAAAATTTGATTTTATAAGTGATGAAGGGAAAAGTATAATAGAAAATGCTGATTTTAATTTTTCTAATGGTTGCAAGTATGGATGTGGTCTTTTTGTTTTTTCAAAAAATTAATGATATAAGCTTCCAAAATTTACCCCAGGTAACTCACTCAACCCACTCCATCTTGGAACGTATTTTTTGTATTAATTGTATTTTTATTTTCAATGAAACATTTTTATAAAAATATAAGTTTCCTATTAACTCGTGGAAACAAAAAAGAATTGATTTATTTAGCTTTTTTGTTAATTATAGGGATGTTTTTAGAAATGGGCGGTGTGGGAATTTTAATTCCTGCATTATCATTTTTATTGAATACTAATTTAGAGACTCATCCAGTATATGCTAAATACATAAAAATTATATTTGGAGATATTTCTACAGCCAGAATTATATTTTATGGCTTAATATTTATGTCTATTTTTTATCTGGCGAAATTAATTTTTTTAGTATATTCTTCTTATAAACAATCTAATTTTGTAAATAATCTCTCAAGAGATTTATCTAAAGAGTTATTTGAAGGATATATGCAAATGCCATATGTATTTCATCTGCAAAGAAACTCCTCTGAGTTGCAGAGAAACATACAAATAGAGATTCTTCATTTTGGCGGAATTTGTTTGGCTGCTTTAAGTCTTGCAACAGAGATATCAACCATTTTAGGAATTTGTATTCTATTCCTTTATGTAGAACCCATTGGTGCGATTTCAGTCATTACTTTTTTTGGTTTTTTCACGTATATTTTTAATAGAATAACTAATACTAGAATAAAAAGTTGGGGTTACCGGCGACAAGAATTCGATGGGTTGTCTAATAAATATTTATTAGAAGGCTTAGGAGGAGTTAAACAAATTAAACTTACACAGCGGGAAGGTTTTTTTGTAAATAAATTTATGGGTCCGGTAATAGGAAAGGGAATTACAAATACAAAAATTCAGGTATTAGGAGTTGTGCCAAGATTATATCTTGAGTTACTTGCAATTGGAGGGGTTTCAATAATGGTTGGGGTATTTGTTCTTCAGCAAAAGCCATTGGCTAATTTAATTCCAATCATTGGAATTTTTATGGCGGCAGCCTTTCGTTTGATTCCTTCTATAAACAAAATAATTAATTCAATACAAACCGTAAGCTATGCAACCCCTGTTCTAAAAGTCCTATATGAAGAATTCGGTATAGTGCGTGCAGCAAAATTTAATACTGTAGACATTTCAAGAAGTATCAATTTTGAATCTCAAATCATTTTCAATCAGGTTAGTTATGCTTATCCCGGAAGCGAAAGGAAAGTGATAGAGGATATTTGTTTTACCATAAATAAAGGTGATTGTATAGGTATAATTGGAACTACAGGGTCTGGAAAAAGTACTTTAATTGATTTATTAGTAGGACTTCTCAATCCAGATGCTGGTGAAATTTTGATAGACCAAAAAAATATAAATACAATCGTTAATCAATGGCAGAAATTGATTGGATATGTTCCTCAGTCCATTTATTTAACGGATGATTCATTGCGAAACAATATCGCATTTGGTGTTCCGGGAAATTTGATTGAGGAAGAGAAAGTTAGAAAGGCACTCGTTACATCACAATTATCGAATTTTGTAAATAATTTACCAGAAGGCCTAGATACCATTGTTGGCGAACGGGGTGTACGCTTGTCGGGCGGCGAACGACAAAGAATCGCTATTGCCAGAGCATTGTATCACGATCCACCTATTCTGATTTTAGATGAAGCCACAAGTTCTCTGGATAATTTTACTGAAAAAGAATTTATGAATTCGGTAAATGCCCTACAAGGAACAAAGACAATCATCATAGTAGCTCATCGGTTAACAACGGTAGAAAAATGTGATATCGTTTATGAGTTTTTAAATGGTAAAATAAACAAGGTTATATCCCATCAGTCTTAGTATGCGGTTGATTATTTTGATTCCAACCTATCAGCGTCCTACTCCATTAATCTGGTCTTTGCAATCTGTAATTAGGCAAAAATTTGATAAGCCTACTTTTGCCACAAAAGTAATGATTTTAAATAATGACCCTGTTTATAAAAATCAAGTTGATCAATCCGTTAATCAAGTTTTAAATAATAATCCACATCATGAATTTGACAGCGTAGAAATTATCCAGGGAAATACAGCAATTCCTCCCATAAAAAATATATATGGAACCCTTAAGGCCATCACGGAGAACGGCGACATTGCTATTATTCATGGTGATGATGATATAATGCTTCCGAACACTTTGTTATTCCGTTATAATAGTGCTTTAGCAAGTAAACTACATGTATTTATTGGTAATTGTTTATGGTCTTGCTTTTTTGTAAAACAAAGAGCAGGAATTTATCTGGACACCCTAAAAAATCCATACGAATCAGCTAAGCCTTATCAGTATAACTTGCCCAAAAGCGATGAAATTACTACTTATTCCTTGCCATTTATAAGTGTTTATACCTATAAGATAAGTGATGAGTTCTGGTCTATTTTCGATTTAGCTATTGATTGGAGTGATCAATTACCATATGAACCTAAAATTAAGTATCCATTTGTTCCATTTTATATTGGATTGGCAGCCTATCATGCCAATCAGCTGGGTGTAGCAAATATAAATATGGTAATTCGGGGCCAATTTTTTTCTAAACGAAAATTATTGCCACCTTTAACGGTAACTGAATATGCAAATGGAGGAATCATATTACTAACCGGCCTAGCTGTTCTAAATAATGAAACATTATTAAATAATCCTAATTTTCATTTAATTAGAAAAAATCAACGAGAGGCAACAAAAAAACATGTGTTGCAATCTTTTACTAGGAGAGATGGTTTGAGTATCGCACAGCTTTTAAATTTGTATCGGATTGCAGGGTCGGCATTTACAGTAAAAGATTTTACGGTATCCATTATTTTAAAAAATTGTAGACAATTATTTAATAATATTTTTTTTACCACTAATTTGAAACGTTGGTTTGTAGGATGGGGAAAGGAAACATCCATGCAAGAATTCTGGTACCGATGGGATGAAAGTAATTCTAAAAAAAATTAAAGTAGTGATTTTTTACTAAGTTGATTTTCTTATGGGTCTAAACAATCATATACTAACAATAGCAATTCCTACTTATAATCGACATGAGAAATTGATGCGATTATTAGTGATATTGAAAGAAGAAATTGTTCGATTAGATTTAACGGACACCGTAAGTATACTAATTAGTGACAACTCTGAAAATAACGTAACAGAAAATGCAATAAGTGATTTTAACAATGAAATTATACAACTACAATATTATAGGCAAAAAGTAAATGTGGGTTTTGATAGCAACCTACTTTTTTTGTTTCAACAGTGTAGTTCTAAATATATCTGGTTCATTTCAGATGATGATTGTCCTTTACCGAATAGCCTCACAAAAATTTTATCGGTGTTACATGCCAAGCATCCCGATGTGTTACTTTTTTCTTTCATGCAGCCCCCGGGCTCAACAGAGCGGCAATTTGATTTTAATGAAGATGTACGACTAATTGAGGAGCCTGCTTCCATTATCAAAAATATTTTGAAGTATCCCAAGATAAGTATATATGTTTTAAGGAAAGTTGATTTTACAGAAACACAGAATCTTTTTATTAATCAATCTATTGGTCAAGGATGGATATTTTTAACAATAAGTTTTTCTGTTTTAGAACTGAACAATCATCCCTCCGTTGCAATCATTTCCGAACAATTGGCAAGTGCAGATGAAGATTATAAGCACATATGGGTTCCCTCACCTTTTCTTCATATGCATAAAATAGCATTTCATCCCTATATTGTAAAATATCTTCCTGATTTACATAAACAATTGAAAGTTGACGGATATATTCAATGCATCGTTTTTTCATGGGCTTTAAAAAGGGGCATCCTTTTATTAGATGATATGGAAGGCTTGAACCAGTTTATTAATAAATTAGAGTGGAGGTTAAGGATATTATTAGTGCGTCCTAAATTATTCTTGCAATTTCTTTTGATGAAATTTAATGTAATTCCCCAGTTTTTAATTCAGAAGTGACTGCTGTAACATTTCATTATTTAAAATACGCTAACAGCGTTCTTTCTGCAATAATTAGTAAGTAATAGGCAATGCAAGCTCAGGAAATTTTATTTATATCAAAAATAATTTTATGAAAGTCGTACTTCTGGCAGGAGGTTTAGGAACAAGGTTAGCTGAAGAAACGGATGTTCGCCCAAAGCCAATGGTAGAAATTGGTGGTATGCCCATTCTTTGGCATATTATGAAAATTTATTCTAGTTATGGGTATCATGATTTTGTAATTTGTTTGGGATATAAAGGGTATTTGATTAAAGAATATTTTGCCAATTATTTTTTACACCAATCAGATGTTACCATTAGTTTAAAGGATAATGGGGTAAAAGTACATACTTCGCAAGCTGAGTCTTGGAATATAACTTTAGTAGATACTGGTAATGAAACCATGACGGGAGGCCGTATCAAACGAATACAACCACATATTGGTAACGAACCCTTTATGATTACCTATGGAGACGGCCTTTCAGATGTTAATATTAAGAATTTAGTCAATTTTCATCATCAACATCAGAAGCTTTGTACGGTAACAACGGTTCAACCCTCTGGTAGATTTGGTTCTTTGGAAATGGACGCTAACCATTCAGTTGTTTCTTTTCTAGAAAAACCCAAAGGTGATGGAGCTTGGATCAATGGTGGATTTTTTGTTTGTCAACCCGAAGTATTTACTTATTTAAGCAATGATAAAACAGTTTTTGAGCAGGAACCCATGGAAAAATTAGCTAAGAATGGCAATATGATGGCTTTTAAACATGAAGGTTTTTGGCGGCCAATGGATACTTTGAAGGATAAAAATGATTTGAATGCTTTATGGAATCAGCATCAAGCCCCTTGGAAAATATGGTAGATCAATTTAAAATATTACAACAAACTTATCAAGGCAAAAAGGTGTTTATTACCGGGCATACTGGTTTTAAAGGAGCTTGGTTATTGAAAATTTTAAATCTACTGGGTGCACAAATCGAGGGGTATGCTTTGGCACCTCAAACTAAAAACGATCTGTTTCATCTAATTAATGGAAATCAACTGGGATATTCTGTTATACACGATATCCGAGATAAGGCATTTTTGATTAATGCGGTAAACGATTTTCAACCTGATTTTGTTTTTCATCTCGCCGCACAGCCATTGGTAAGAGTTTCTTATCAAATACCTGATGAAACTTTTGAGATAAATGTTATGGGAACGAACTTTTTACTGGAAGCAATCAGGGGGCTTGAAAAAAAATGTCATACCATCATTATAACTACTGATAAAGTTTATGAAAACCTAGAATCTAGTATTGCATTCAATGAATTCGATCGGTTAGGTGGGTATGACCCTTATAGTGCCAGTAAAGCCTGTGTAGAATTATTAGTGGATGCATATAGAAAATCATTTTTTAACCCTGATCAATATTCAATTCACCAAAAATCAATAGCTGTAGCACGGGCAGGTAATGTTATTGGTGGCGGAGATTGGAGTACAGATCGGTTGTTGCCTGATATTGCAAAATGTATGGGCAAGCAGTTGCCTGTTTTCATCCGTAACCCATCTTCAGTAAGGCCTTGGCAACATGTATTAGATCCCTTAATGGGTTATCTTTGGTTGGGTAAATGTATTGAGGAGGATCCAATTACTTTTTCACAAGCTTATAATTTCGGTCCGCTACCCGAAGATACTTTTACGGTAGAAGCCATGGTAAAAAAGGCAATCAGCTACTGGGGTGAAGGAAGTTATGAAATTGTTTCTTCTAATGAACAACCACATGAAGCTCAGTTGTTGCAATTAGATATTTCCAAAGCTATTCATTCATTAAATTGGTTACCAAAGTTTTCTGCTGACCAGTCTATTAAAATGACGATTGATTGGTATAAGTGTTTTTACGCTCAACCATCAAAAATCGTTGATTTTACGCGAAATCAAATTGCTTCTTTTTTTGATTAATTTTTCTAAAAATTGCAGAATGCAATATGGATAAATTAGAGGAGGATTTAGAACATATTTACCAGCATACTCAAGATTTATGGAAATCTCTATCCGGGAAAACAATTTTTGTTACCGGAGGGACTGGTTTTTTTGGTATTTGGTTACAAATGAGTTTTGTTTTCATCAATCGAAAGCAAAATTTGAATGCTAACATGATAATCCTAACCCGAAATAAAAATGCTTTTTTTGATAAATATCCTTTCTTGTCTAATAATCCGGAGGTAAGTTTTGTTGAGGGAGATATTTGTTCATTTACATTTTTCAACGGTTCAGTTGATTTTATCATACATGCTGCTACCGAGGCAAGTGTAAAACTTAACCTTGAAGCACCTCTAATGATGTTTCATACGATTGTTGATGGTACTAAACGGATTTTGGATTTTGCCGTTGAAAAAAAGGTTGCATCTTTCCTGTTCACTAGTTCAGGTGCGGTCTATGGAAAGCAACCTGCTACTTACTCCCATATTCCGGAAGATTATTCAGGTGCTCCTGAAACTTCTAATCCCGCTAGTGTGTATGGAGAAGCAAAGAGAATGGCCGAAGTATTGTGTGCAGTTTATCATCAACAATTTTTGCTACCCATAAAAATTGCGAGATGCTTTGCTTTTGTAGGGCCCTTCTTGCCCTTGGATACACATTTTGCTATTGGAAATTTTATTTTTAACTTAATCAGGCAGGAGGATATTATTGTGAAAGGCGATGGATCGCCACTTCGATCATATTTATACGCTTCCGATCTTGCTATTTGGTTGTGGACTATTTTGTTTAAAGGGGTTGATATACATCCATATAATGTAGGATCGGATGATGCCATTTCAATAGAGGCTTTAGCTAATCTGATTGCAAATTATAATCCCAGCAGAAATACCCAGGTGTTCATGAAAGGAACCAGCCAATATCAATCAGAAAGAAATTATGTTCCTTCAATAGCAAGAGCTCAATCTCAACTTGAACTTAAAGTTAGTATTAACAGAACAGAGGCAATTAAGAAAACAATCGATTTTTATTCTCAAGCAAAATGAAACTAAAAGAAAAACTCCAAGCAAGTAGTATTACCCATGGTATATGGAGAATACTGCCATCTCCCTATCTTTCAGAGATTATTGGATTGGCAGGTTTTGATTTTCAAATACTCGATTGTGAACATGGAGTATATGATTATGATACTTTGTATAAAGATATTCTGGCCTGCGAATTACATAATTGCAGTCCCGTAATACGTGTAAGTGGAATTAATAAAGTGGAAGTGCAGCGATGCCTCGATCTTGGTGCTCATGGAATTGTTTTTCCACAACTCAAAAATTTTGCAGATTTTCAAGGGGCAATAGAGCAAATGCAATATGCCCCTTCAGGAAATCGCGGCTATAATCCTTTTGTAAGGGCGAATGGTTTTGGAGATAAGACCATTTCAACCAATCGCATAGAACCCTGCTGTATAGGAATAATAGAAACCCTAACAGCCGTTGAGGAAATTGAAAAGATATTGGGATTGAATGAGTTGACTATGATTTATATAGGGGTTTATGATTTG